>JAZQDF010000223.1:0-4180 GCA_045546635.1 Eubacteriales bacterium | reverse complement strand
TCAATATGTATACCTTCAACGCTATGTGGGGTGTTACCACACCCGACGAGGCGAGGGCAAGGATCGCAGAGCAGCGTGCGGCCGCAGGCATCGAGGAGCCGAAAAATCTTGAGGAGCAGGCGATATCTCTCGTCGGTACCGATATATACGAGAAGCTTGTTCGCGGCTATACCGAGAAGCAGTGGGGCAGGCCCTGTGATCAGCTTCCCGCCTTCATAATCCGCCGTCTGCCCGTCAGATTCACCTTTGATAACAACTACTTCAACGCTCTCTACCAGGGCATTCCCATCGGCGGCTATACCGCTATGGTGGACAGGATGCTTGACGGCATCGAGGTGCGTCTTGGCGTTGATTATCTTGACTGTCGCGAGCAGCTTCGTCCCCTGGCGGACAAGGTCGTTTATACCGGCCCCATCGACAGCTACTTTGACTTCTGCTACGGGCCTCTCGGCTACCGCAGCGTGCGGTTTGAGACCGAGCTTCTGGACACCGAAAACTTCCAGGGCAACGCGGTTATCAACTATACCGACCGCGAGACGCCCTATACCAGAATTATCGAGCATAAGCATTTTGAGTTTGGTAGCCAGCCGAGGACGGTCATCTCCCGCGAGTACAGTCAGGAGTGGCATCCGGGCATCGAGCCCTATTATCCCATCAATGATGAGAAGAACGGGGCACTTTATATGAAATACAAGCAGCTTGCCGACTCGGAGGACGGAGTTATCTTCGGCGGCAGACTTGCAGAATACCGCTACTACGATATGGACGCAGTTATTGCGTCTGCACTTTCCGTGGCAGAAAGGGAGCTTAAATGATGAAGCTATTAACCGTAACCGTTCCTTGCTACAATTCGGAAGCATATATGGAAAAGTGTATAGACAGCCTCCTTGTAGGTGGCGAGCGTGTTGAGATAATCATTATCGACGACGGCTCACGCGACCGTACGGGTGAGATTGCCGACGGCTACGCCGCAAAATATCCCAACATCGTCCGCGTTATCCATCAGGAGAACGGCGGTCACGGTGAGGGTATTAACCAGGGCCTTATTCACGCGAGCGGACGCTATTTCAAGGTGGTTGACAGCGACGACGTGATGAGCGGGGATTTTCCCCCCTTCCTTGACAGGCTTGAGTGGTGCGAGGAGCAGGGCGGCGTTGACCTTATGGTCACAAACTACTTCTACGTGCATACCGACGGCGTAGGTGACAGATCTATTTGCTATAAGAGCGTGCTTCCAACCGACGTCATCTTCGGCTGGAGCGATACCCGCCGATTCAGGCTTCATCAGATGCTGACGATACACTCCTGCACCTTCCGTACCGAGCTTATGCGTCAGACGGCGACCGAGCCTCTGCCGAAGCACGTCTTCTACGAGGACAATCTTATGATCTGCCGCGTTCTTCACGCGGTGGAGAGGATGTATTATATGAATATCGACCTCTACCGCTACTGGATAGGCAGACCTGATCAGTCGGTACAGGAGGAGGTAATGAAGAAGCGATACACCCATCAGCTTGTGGTGACCGAGCGTTGCTTCAGAACCTGCCGCCTTGACGAGATAAAGAACAAGAGGCTTCGTGCATATCTTAAGCACGAGTTCTTCGTTATGTTCGGCATCTCCATCCTTTACGCCCGCCTTAATAAGAGCGATGAGGCCGATGCAAATCTCGATAGGATGTGGCAGACCTGCATCGATCACGATGCAAAATGGGGCAAGCACTTCCGCTATCGCACCCCCCTCGCCCTTATCTGCCTTCCGGGTAGATTCGGCCGTAATTTCGGCGTCTTTATCTACCGCCTGGCGAATAAGATCGTAAGATTTAACTAATCGGAATTATAAGATTTAATAAAAAAAGAGAACGGTCTTTGACCGTTCTCTTTTTTTGGGCGGTGCAGATCACTTATCCGCCTTCGTGATTCTGTAGCCCAGCTTGATTATAAGCTTCAGCGTTTCCATCGACGTGTTTCTGTCGTATTCCTTCTCGGACTCGGGCAGCTCGCCGTAGGGAACAAGGCAGGGATGAAGCTTCTTTTCGTCGTCACGCTTCTCGCCAAAGCTCCAGCCGTCCTTAATTCTTCCTTCAGCCCATACCTCGTGGGTATTCTCTGCAATAAGCTCGCAAAGCTCAAGTATCTCGCTGTCAAGCACTACGTCACTCGTATCAACAGGCTTTGGATTATACATTATAATATCCTCCCTTGGATAGATAATTTATTCTACGTAAATATTATATCATCTTATTCTTGCTTTTTCAATAATTATTTGAAATTCTATTGAAAAAATCCGCCTTTTTTGTTATACTTAATATATATTACTTACAAGGAAGGCTTGCTATGATTTTCGAGGCAATTGAAAGACTTATTGACTATTCCGTAAAGAAAAATATAATAACGGTAGAGGACGTTTATTTCGTTCGCAACCGACTTATTGACCTGCTTCGTCTTACCGATTGGCAGGACTGCGTGGCAGAGGCGGGCGACGCTGATATTGACACTCTGCTTGCTCCTATAATCACCTATGCCATAGAGCAGGGCATTATCTCCGATACCGCCACCTCACGCGATCTCTTTGACACGCGGGTTATGGGCCTGCTTATGCCTATGCCGAGGGAGGTCATATCCGAGTTTGAGTTCTGCTATGCCGAGGGGCCCGAGGTGGCTACCGACTGGTATTACCGCTTCAGCCGTGACGTAAATTACGTACGGGCGGGCAGAATAGCGAAGGATCTTAAGTGGAAGTATAGCTCCGAGTACGGCGAGCTTGATATTACCGTTAATCTCTCAAAGCCCGAGAAGGATCCCAGAGATATTGCGGCGGCAAGGGCGGCAAAGCCCCAGGGCTATCCCAAGTGCCAGCTCTGTATCGAGAACAGCGGCTTTGCGGGCCACCTTACCCACCCCGCCAGACAGAATCTCATTCCGATTCCCATCACCGTCTCGGGCGAGGCCTGGTCGATGCAGTATTCTCCCTACGGCTATTATAACGAGCACTCTATCTTCTTTAACAACCGCCATACTCCTATGAGAATAGACAGGGTGGTGTTTGATAAGCTGTTTGATATTATCGACTACCTGCCTCATTATTTCGTCGGCTCTAACGCCGACCTGCCTATCGTAGGCGGTTCTATTCTCTCGCACGAGCATTTTCAGGGCGGAAGATACAGCTTTGCGATGGATAAGGCTCCCCTTGACTCGGAATTTTCCATCGGCGGCTATCCTACCGTAAGGGCGGGTATTCTCAAGTGGCCTATGTCGGTCATCCGCCTTTCCTCGACTGACAAGACCGCCCTTGCCGAATGCTGTGACAGGGTGCTTACCGCCTGGCGTGGCTACAGCGATCCCGATGCCTTCATCTTCGCCGAGACCGACGGCACTCCCCACAACACCGTGACACCTATTGCACGTCGCGACGGCCAGCTTTACGTCTGCGACCTGGTTCTCCGTAATAATATTACCACCGACGAGCGTCCTCTCGGCGTATATCATCCCGCACCCGAGCTTCACCACATCAAGAAGGAGAATATCGGACTTATCGAGGTTATGGGACTCGCCGTCCTGCCCTCACGCCTCGCCTCCGAGATAGAGGCTCTTGCCGATGCATTGATTTCGGACGTACGTATTGCCGATATTCCCTCCATTGCTCATCACGCCCCCTGGGCGGAGCAGCTTCGCCTCGACCATCCCGAGATGACCGCTGATAACGTACGCGGGATTATTGAGCAGGCTATCGGCGAGGTGTTCTTAAAGGTGCTTCTCGATGCAGGCGTGTATAAGAGAGACGCCGAGGGCGGAGCCGCCTTCGATCGCTTTATCAGCACAATTCTTTAATAAATGTAAATAATTGTTGTCATAAACGCAAAAACAGGCACGAAATAGGGTGGTATCCTTAGCGGAGAATTTACACTTTGACAAAAGTGCGAGCATCGCATTTGACTAGTCAAACGCAAATGGGCTAAGCCCAAACCCTTAATACAAGCAGAAAGAGAGAACAAATCGGCTCAAATCCCGAAATGTCCTCTCTTTTTTTCTGTTGGTGATGTTTTTGCTATCGCAAAAGTGATGTTATGCTCCGCATAATGATGTTGCTCGCCATTTGCTACGCAAATACAAGCTCGCAATGATGTGATGTTTGCCCACTGTGCCGAAGGCACAACATCATTCACGCAGTGAACATCACTGC
>JAZQDF010000222.1:0-2027 GCA_045546635.1 Eubacteriales bacterium | reverse complement strand
GATCGGTATTGCCCTTATCGGTACGGCGAATAAGATCGAGAATACGGTTGCGAACACAGATACGGGCATAGAGTCCGAAGGTGACCTCGTTCTGATCAAGATCATACCGTCCCGCAGCAATATGAAGGGCAACGCAGCCCTCAGCAAAAAGCTCGTCAAAATCGCAGGACGTATCCTCAAATGCCGACACGACCTTACGAATCATAGGCGTATAGCGTCGAACGAGCTCGTCAAATGCCGAGTCGTCACGCTGACGGCAAAGAAGTATTAAATCACGAATATCTGTATTCTGATACCTATTCATCTGCATAAACTTCCATTAATGTAATAATTATAACTATTTATTTACAATTTGTCAAGAGTTTTGAAAGATTTTTTCGAGAAAATATACAATTTTACACATAAATCGCGATTTGTTTTTGTGCAAAGTGTCGAATTTGATAAAAAATCAGGATAAATATTCAATCCTACCGGTTGCGGAAAACAGTACTCCCCTGTAAACGCCGTCGGGCTTCTGCTCAAAATTTTTCTTGATCTGCTCTGCCTCAGCCAGCGAATTGACGCTTAAGGATGTGTGCATAAGCTCGCCGAATCTATCGTGTGCCTCAAGGGTAACGCGGTATCTTCCACCCTCCACATTTTCAATATAGGCCTTGATAGACGCACCGCTCTTAGAGAGAGAAACGTGCTTTATGGCAGACCTCAAACTACGCTCTCTGAAGCCTGCGTCAAGGCTGTCGTAAAGCTCGGAGGCAACCATTCTTCCCTTATCAGAAATCATATAATATCTCTCGCCCTCCACCTCGTCATAGAGGATGTGTCCGGAGTCGCAAAGCTCGCCAAGCGACTGATCGTAGTCGAGAGAGATATCGTCGGTATTCTCCTCCACGATGGTCATAACGGTCGATCTGTCAACCGGATAGCGAATGTTATCTAAAAGGAAAAGAAGAAATACCTTAAGGTCGGTGACGGTGTTAAGACCGAATTTTTTATTTCTTTTCATACAAAGTACCTTTCAAAATTAAAATGCATAAGCCTTGGAATGCCCGTCAAAAATCTACCTTAGAAAAGGAGGTAGAGTATGTACGGTTTTTTCAGTGAAGGAAGCTATAAGGGAGATCTTCCCTACACCGATCTTGCAATCGAAAGACGAAGGGCGGATACCGAGATCCCGGGAATTGACTATAGGAAGGAGGAGCGTCCCTCAGGCCTCGTAATCGAGAGAATAAGGATCACGACGAAGAAGGCCGCAACCGCCATCGGCAGACCTATCGGACTGTATCACACGCTGAACATCGAGCGTGCCGACAGACTGTCCTACGATGCAAGCGAGCAGGCAAAGGACGAGCTGGCAGGCGAGCTGTGTCGGATGTTTGAGGAATCGGATATTTTTCCCGGCAGAATTCTGGTAGTCGGACTTGGAAATCCGAGGCTGACACCTGACGCCATAGGGTGTGCCGCCGCAGAGAAGGTAAAGCCAACGATGCACATAAAGGAGTGGTCAAGACGCAGCTTTACCGCACTTCGCTGTGCGGAGATCGCAGTAATAGCTCCCGACGTGGCGGCAGCAAGCGGTCTTGACGCAGCGGTGGTCGTAAAGGGGGTGTGCGACGTGATACGTCCCGACGCAGTAATAGCAATAGACGCCATTGCCACAAGATCGGCAGAACGGCTGGGCAGCACGGTGCAGATATGCAACAGCGGTATTTCGCCCGGCAGCGGACTGGGCAATCCCAGACTTGCCATAGGAATTGAAACGGTGGGAGTACCCGTAATAGCAGTGGGCCTGCCTACCGTAATAGATTCAAGAGTGCTCTGCGGCGAGGCGAAATTTTCCTCGCCGCCAATGTTCGTATCTCCAAAGGAGATAAACGAGATAGTTGAGTGTGCGGCCGCGATAATCGGAGGCGGGATAAACCGTGCCTTCGGCATTGCGGTATAGCCATAAGGTAATCGAACCAACAAGGTTTTAAAAGATAGATTTCTCCCTACTCATCGCCAATTTTTTCTTAAATATCCACATATTC
>JAZQDF010000221.1:0-18690 GCA_045546635.1 Eubacteriales bacterium | reverse complement strand
CTTGGCTCACAGAACGACATGGCTACGATCCGACTTCCCGTTAAAATGTCCAACCTTAAAAATAAACGACAACAAAACTGTTGCTCTTGCAGCGTAAGCTGTGATGCGGCACTAATGCCGCCCGTACCGTGGATGAGGACTACGGCTTCCACCGTGCGTCAAATCAGTAGTGCACCTGAACCGAGAGTTCGCTCTTGTATCGGTCAGGCATAAAAGAGCTACCAACGTCAAAGCCTGTCTATCGGCGTTGATCGAGGGAAATCTCAGTAGATAAGACTGCCCACGGAGAAGGTTATATCAAAAGGTTTTCGGACACGGGTTCAACTCCCGTCGGTTCCACCAACAAAAAACGCACTTTTGTCTACCGACAAAGGTGCGTTTTTTGAATGATGTTTGCCTGCGGCAAATGATGACGGCTTCGCCTAATGATGCTCGCTTCGCGAATGATGTGTGCCTTGCGGCACATTAGGCAAACATCGCATCATTGCGACCAACGGGAGCAACATCATTTTGAGCGAAGCGAAAAACATCATATCGCCGCAGGCGATGCATCATTTGACATACTAAAGATTGTGTGGTATAATATGTCCGTGGAGGTGATTTGAATGTTATTTGGCAAAAAGAAAAAAATATCTGAATATTTATTAGTAAAGCAAAAGACTCAAATCGTTACCGCTTTTGATGATCTTCTTTTAGACTATCTTTCCGGCACTTTAAAGGATAAACTTGTAAATTTAGAAATGAAACACATTGATATCCATATTGATTGGTTGCCTGACTATAAGTGCATTGGTATTCAAGGAAAAGTTAAGGAGTATTATTTTGATATTCAAATAGAACCCGAGTCTTTTTCAATTGCATATGATAAAGATGAACCGGAAGATGTGATGGAATATGATCTGACAAGCAAAAATGAATTTTATAAAAAGATAGAATGTGAGATTTCGGGTATAGATTAATCTATATCAAATATACGTATTGGTGTACTTTTTACTGTTCTTACCGCATTTACACACCTTTTTACTGCTCTTTCGCAAAAATGAAAAGAGGACACGCAAGGTGTCCTCTTTTCATTTTTGACGAACCTTCGTTAGCTAAACACGCTCGGCACTTTGTGCCGAATCGGGTTCACATTTGAGCATAAGCCGTCGGGAAGCTTGTTTCCCATCGGCGAGCGAAAAATATTGTCCTAACGGGACAAACTCCCGTGCTTTTTTTCAAACTGTGAAAGTTAAAGAGGACACGCAAGGTGTCCTCTTTTCATTTTTGACGAACCTGCGTTAGTTAAGCACGCTCGGCACTTTATGCCGAATTTGGTGTGCACATCGCACTTGTAGATAGACAGGCTCGCTTGCAAGACGAAAAAGCGGTATATTCAGCTTTGCTGAAGCCTCCGTCGGTTTCAAAAAAACGAATTTTTCTTACGCAAAAATGTTATGTCCCAAAATGCGTACATTCACTCTGATATAATCACGATAGTGAAAAATTAAGGAGGAGTTATGTATGGAAAACCGCAACGTTGTTATCGTAAAGCACCATCCCCGTCCGCTGAAGCTTTCAAACCCGTTCTACACCACCCAATGCCCCGATATTGCGGAGCGAGTAGTTATTAACCTGACCTCACGCAACCGCGATATAAGCTTCGCACGGCAGGTTTCACCCTTCTTCGTAGGCCCTGTTACCGGGCCCGACGGTGCCACCGCCCCAAATCTTGAGGTGTTCTGGCAGATTGGAAAGGTGTTTCCCCACCACGATGAAGGGGGGAGGCCTACGCCCGCATACTTTGAGTACCGCGATAGAATGTACTCTGCCGCCCCCGGATCTATACCGAAGCCCGTAATGCGACACCCCTACCACGAGTTCGGTTACGAGGCCGACGACATGCTGTACTGGGCGTATTGGAATGAGGAAAAGGGGGAATACGACAGGCTGTCTTACCTTGAGGGACGGAAGAAGGTTTACGTTCCCGAATACGCAAAGCTTGTTGCCGACTCCCCCGCCCTGGCATATCTCAAGAGGCTGTTGGATGAGGGGAAAAAGATCGCCCTGTTGGACTTCGACGGCTTTAACTACTACTCTGAGGAGGCTATGAAAATACGTTACCGTGCCTACGTTTTGAGGTGTAGAAAGAGAAAAGTCCCCGTAACTCTCAGCGAGGATGACTTCACGGGGATAAAGGATATGAAGTCCGCCATCGGGTTTGCCGATACCCCCGTCGGCCACGCCTTCATCATCAAGGCCCTGCTGCAGGGCGATCTTCGGGTTGAGGATGGAAAGGTGATAGATCCCCTCGGAATGCTCGACTAAGTGATATAAATTTAAAAGAGGACACCGCGGTGTCCTCTTTTTTTGTATTTGCTTTTTATTTGCCGTTTGCTTGATCGTAAAGACGGTTGTACTCGTCAAATACGGCGTCGATAACCTGATCGTTCAGCTCTATTTCAAAGGAGCTTGCTCCGTCTTGGCCAACGGTCACCTTGAACACAAGTGCCTCATCGTCATCCATTCCCTCAATCAACTCTGTGGGCTGCATAATAGCGTAATGTCTGCCCTTGTAGATGATAACCGCGATTGCAGTAAAATCAATAAACTCGCCGTTTGCGGACTGAAGAGTGATAATGCCGTCTTCATTGCCAAGGTTAAAGTTTACATTGTTCGCAGGAGGAGGTGTACTTGACTTAGATACAGAGGGCTTTGCCGCAGGGCTTGCCTTAGATGCAGAGGCCGATACTGTGGCGGTGGGAGGAGTGAATCGGGGATCGTTATCCTTATAAGAGGTCCAGGGTGTCCATCCCCTGCTCTTCAATGCTCGGTCCAGCTTGCCGTCGGTATCGTTCTTTCGGTAGGCATTATATGCCATATTAGAAAGGAAGGTGGAAGCAAGCATTACGGGAAATATCAGCATAAGGAAGATTGCCTGCCTATCGATAAGAAGATATATTCCCGTCGTTCCCTCTATAAGCATTGACAGGAGCCATATTGCGAGAAGAACGGGGGCTACCAAAGTACGAAAATAAGAAAAAGGAAGATTAATAAGATAAAGTGTGTCGTATAATCCCTTAGGGCACTCTGAATGTCGGACATAATATGCCGTATTAACGAATTTCTTGTTTCCTCGCTCGGTATCGCATTTTTTATATCCGAACCTTTTGTATTCATAATCCAAGAACGGTTTAAATGGGAAAAAATAATCCCTCTTTACGTAAACAAGATCATTAGAACGTTCTATCATCCTCTTCTCTCCTTATTCGTCCTTATATTCAGACCACTTCATCCAACCGTTTTCTTCGCAAATATCATCCAATTTCTCATCAAGACCTAAAGCGTTACGAACGATAAAGCCCGCAAGTGGAATGATAAAGCTGCAAACGTATATAGCAGTCAGTGCGGGTATCAGATACATCTCTGCAAAATCAAAGCTTTCAACAATCGCCGAAATAAATATACCCGCAATCAAAAACTTGCCAAGAAAAACGCGAAGGTAAGAAACGACGGTCATAAGAAATTCAAGAAGAACGAATAAAACGTTCTTGGGATATTCCTCGTGTCTCTTGAAAAAAGCGTAACGCTCGACGTGTGATTTGTGAGTCGTCGTGGATTCAAAACGGGTATCCGAAACCTGTCTTATCTCGGTTTCCGATCCGTCGTATACCGTATTTGACTCGTGTCCTCCCTTGCGGTAACCAAAGCAATGATATTCCCAGGTCATAATAGGATGTAAAAATCCAAAATATCTCCTGGTTTTGTACCTGATCCTGTTTGCCATAATTAGAATTTCCTCCAAAAGAATAATTTATGTTACAAATTGTAACATTAACATTGTAA
Organism: Eubacteriales bacterium; assembly: GCA_045546635.1. Classification (GTDB taxonomy): domain Bacteria; phylum Bacillota; class Clostridia; order Oscillospirales; family CAG-272; genus UBA1740. The sequence continues at coordinate 14,865 of JAZQDF010000221.1, read as the reverse complement.
CATTTTGTTACAATATTGTCAAGAGATTTTTTAAAAAACAGGAGATATTTTGTCGAAATTATGAACAAAAACGCAGGAATGCTTGGCTTGAAGGCTATACGAAAGCAAAAAAAATTAAACCAATTAAAGGTTGCTATGGATATGAATATCAGCAGAGAGGCCCTGTCGCATTACGAAACGGGAAAAAGAAGCCCTGATATCCAGATGCTGCGACAGTTGTCGGATTACTTCAACGTTTCCATTGATTATCTGGTTAACGGCGAGGAATTTTCAAGAAAGCAAAAATAAAAAAAGGCAGTCAAGATCAAATGATAATGACTGTCTTTTTTGTTTGACACACCACGCGGTAGCGTATTATTGATTTTTCTCCATTTCCTCGTAAAGACGGTTGTACTCGTCAAATACGGCGTCAATGATCTCGTCGTCGAGGACGATCTCAAAGGAGTCGCTGCCGTCGGGACGGCGGGTTATCTCAAAAACAAGAGCCTCGTCCTCATCCATTCCGGGAAGAAGCTCTACAGGCTGAAGAATTACGTAGAAGCTACCTTTATATGCAATACCGGCAATCTCCACGAAATCAATGGCCTCCCCTGCCTCGTTATAGAGGGTTATGACGCCGTCGTCGTTGTTATCGAGCAGATCCTTAATATCGTTCATCTTTAATCTCCCTTCGTTTTCTTAATAATATCATAAAATGAAGGGAAAGTCAATACGGCCTTATTCCAAAGGAATATCGGGATGCCTCTCCAATATGACCGAGAAGGCGTGGGTATCGCCAATGACGGTAAGCTCGCCCTGGTAGAACTGCAAAATTGATGCGGGGACGGCAGGTGTCACACTACCGAAAAGGCTACGCTCAAGTATCTCTGCCTTCCCCTGTCCCGTAGCAAGAAGGAGAATACGGCGGGCACGAAGTATTCTGCCGATGCCCATTGAGATCGCCTGACGCGGCACATCGGACGGAGAGTCAAAAAAGCGTGAATTCGCCTTCACCGTAGAGTCGCTCAGAGTGACGAGTGTAGTATCCTTCGGGAAATGGGAGGCCGGCTCGTTAAAGGCGATATGTCCGTTATGACCGATTCCGAGAAGCTGGATATCCACCCTGCCGAGCCTGTCAAGAAGGCGGTCGTAGGCATCGCATTCGGCGGCGGGATCCCCGGATGCACCGCCGGGTATGTGAGTGTTCTGCGATGGTATATCTATACCGTCAAAAAGATTTTGTCGCATAAAGAAGGCGTAGCTCTGAGGATGAGAGGACGGAAGTCCCACGTACTCGTCAAGATTTACGCTACTCGCCCGACCGAAGGAGATCTCGCCCGAAAGATATCTCCTTACCAGCTCGGAATAAAGCCCGAGAGGAGTAGATCCCGTAGCAAGACCGAGGACGGCGTCGGGACGCTGCCTTACCACCTCACAAATAATTTCCGCAGCACGTATGCCTGCCATTTTTTCATCCGATTCACAAATAAACCTTATCATAATACTCTCCTTAAAGGAATTACATTATCGGGTTATGACGAAGGTGAAAATTTGGTGAAAGAAGGGCGGCTTTCCCGCGGCTATGCTTATTGACAAACGAAGGAAATTGCGATATAATATTTTTGTATAATGAAAAGGAGAGAAGCAATGAGAATTTTACATACATCAGACATTCATCTTGATTCTCCGCTTACGTCAAGACTGCCCTCCGACAGAGTGCGGCAAAGACGAAAGGAGCTGTTGTCCGGCTTTGGCAGACTGGTTGAAGAGGCCAGAATCGGCGGTGCGGAGGCAATAATAATAGCGGGCGATCTTTTTGACAGCGACAATGCATCTAAGAGAGCCCTGGACACCGCGGTATCCATTATTGAAGCGGCGAAGGATATTACATTCTTCTACCTTCAGGGAAACCACGAGGGCGATGCTCTCGCAAGATCGGGAATCACCCTGCCCGATAACCTTCTGGTGTTCGGTGAAGGATGGACCTACTTTGACCTGGGCGAGGTGACCGTGGCAGGTCGTAGCAGCCTTTGCGAGGGGATGTTCAACGAGCTTTCGCTCTCGCCCGACAGGGTGAACATAGTCGTGCTTCACGGTGAGCTTCGCGACAGGACCGTCGCCCCCGACGGAATAGGCATCAGGGATGCGGCAGGAAATAATATAGATTATCTTGCCTTAGGCCATTATCACAGCTATACGACCTCGCCTATTGACGACAGAGGTGCGGCGGTATACTGCGGAACCCCTGAGGGACGCGGATTTGACGAGACGGGTGACAAGGGCTACGTTATTCTGTCGGCAGCAAATGGCAGAATCGTTCACAGCTTCCGTCCCTTTGCAAGGAGAAGGTTGCATATTATCCCCGTTGAGCTTGACGGTGCGGTAAGAACCGCAGAGATTACCGAGCGTGTGGCAAGGGCTCTTGCTACTATTCCTTCATCGGATATTGTGAGAGTGGAGCTGTGCGGAAGGTACTTCCCTAACCTATGGAAGGATACCGACGGTCTGATGCGTGAGTTTGCGTCGAGATTCTATTATTTCGAGGTGAAGGATTCCTCCAGGATCGCCATAAATCCCGAGGATTACAAGCACGATATGTCGCTAAAGGGCGAATTTATCAGGACGGTAAGTGCGGACGCGACTCTTGACGAGGAGACAAAGGAAAAGGTTATCGCCTGCGGCATAAGTGCCTTGATGGGCGAGGAGCTTTTTGATGCGTAGGGGGACGGTATGAGACTTATTGAATGTTATATTGAAAATTTTGGCAAGCTTAGCAAGAAGAAGGTAAGCTTTGCCGACGGACTCAACTGCATCGTAGAGGATAACGGCAGCGGTAAGACCACCCTAGCCGCATTTATCAAGGTAATGCTGTACGGAATGAGCGATACCAAAAGGACGAGCCTTGAGGAAAACGACAGAAAGCATTATCTGCCCTGGCAGGGAGGAGTGTGCGGCGGAAGCCTTACCTTTGCGGCGGGCGGCAAGATATACAGAGTTGAAAGAAGCTTCGCGGCAAAGGCGGCGGATGATACCTACGCTCTTTACGACACGGCAACGGGCAGAATATCCACCGATTTCCCCGAGGGACTGGGCGAGGGGCTGTTCGGAATTGACGCCGACGGCTTCGAGCGTACGGTATATCTGTCGGAGCGTGCACTTACACCCAAGAGTGAAAACAAATCCATATCAGCAAAGCTATCCGACCTTGTAGGCTGTGACGGCGATATTGGCGGTATGGACGATGCATTAGACAGGCTTGAGGAAAAGAGAAAGTTCTATTACAAGCGTGGCGGTGCAGGTGAGATTGCTGACACGAGAGCAAGGCTTGACGAGGTGACAAGACGGCTTGCTGCCCTTGAGGACGTAGAAAGACAGGCCCAGGACAGCCTTCGCAGAATGGGAGAGATCGCCACCAAAAGAAAGGCGGCGAGAGATGAAGCCAAGGAGCTTACCCGTCTGCGTGAGGAGGCAGTACGCCGTGCCGCAGAGGCAAACCACGAGAAGCAATACAAGGAATTAAGGCTGTCGCTTGAGGAGACGGTAAGAAAAAGAACCGCGATAGCCGAGATATTCGGTGCAGATATTCCCACCCATCAGGAGATAGACGAGGCAAGCTATAAGGCCACCGAGGCAAGACAGCTTACCGCCGACGTTACCGAGAGCCCCGAGGCTGTCGAGTGGAAAAGGCTCGCCGCAAGGTTTGACGGCAGGGTTGAAAAAAGCAGGATCGACGCCGCAAGAGAGGCCGCTTCGGGTATACGCAGACTTCGTGAGAGGGAGAATGATCCCACGGCCGTCAGGGCAAGACGGCTTTTTGCAAGGCGAGTGCCAACCGAGGAGGAGCTTAACAAAATAGGCTCGCTCATATCCGGCAAAAAAATAAAAACGCCCCTTGGCTGTATTATTTCATATATTCTCTTTGCCCTTCTCGTTATATGCGGCGTGGTAATAGAGCAGCTGCTTATCGCGGTGGGTGTTGTGGGAATAGTCGCCACCCTTACCTGCGAGCTTATTATAAAGAGTGGCAAAAACAAGCACAGACGCGACGAGATAGACAGCTTCTTCCTGTCCGTATGCGGTGTCAAGGTTGACGGTGAGGGCGAGGCCAAGTCACGTCTTGAGGATATGCGTGCATTGCTGCCCGTAATGGATGACGCCCCGGCTACCGTTGACGAGGCATCGCTTATGACGGTATTAAGGGAACTGATTCTGCTCTTCCCCGAAAATGCAGGCGGGGATATTATTACCGCCGCAGAGGGCATAATAGCAGAATACGACAGATATGCGTCGCTTGCGGTGGCAGAGAGATATATCCGTAACGACCGTACGGCAAGGTTCGAGCGTGCAAAGCGTCTGCGTGCCGAGGCGGATGCCTTCCTCGCGAGATTCAAGCTGATCAGTACCGATCCCTTCGGCGAGCTTCGCCGTGCCCTGACAGAATACGACCGACTTTCCGCCGAGATCCTGGCAAAGCAGAAGGAGATAGAGAGGCTGGAGAGCCTTCACACTATGGGTGAGGGCGGTCAGAGAAGAGCCGAGCTTGAGCTTGCGGAGCTTGACAAGAGAAGACAGGAAAACGACGAGCTGATCGCAAATCTCGACAGAGAATATACCCTTACTGAAAGGATATACAACTCGCATATTGACGAGCTTGATTCCCGCGAGGAGCTCAGAATACGCCGAGGCGAGCTTGAGGAGCTTATGGCAACTCATACCGAAAGGTACAACACCATACTTCTGACGAAGAAATATCTGACCGAGGCGAAGGATAATATGACCGCAAGATACCTTGGAAAAACCAAGGCAGGCTTTATAAAATACGCCGAAAGGATCGGCGGTATCACGGGCGAGGGCTTTGAGATGGACACCGACTTTGGCCTGACGAAGCAGGACTGCGGCGTATCAAGATCGGTGGATGCCTACAGCCGAGGAACGAGAGACCTCTTCAACCTGGCGGCAAGGCTCGGTCTTGTTGACTCGCTTTATGAAAAGGAAAAACCCTTTATTATTCTCGACGATCCCTTCACCGCATTTGACGACGGAAAAACGGCGGCCGCAATCAAGCTGCTTCACGAGCTTGGCAAGGAAAGACAGATAATTTACTTTACCTGTGCAAAATCAAGAAGCACCAAGTCTTGACAAAATAAAAAAAATATTGTATAATCACTTATTGACCGAGCGGGGCTGTCGCGTCGTATGTTGGCGAAAGCTGTTACGGCGAGGAAAGTCCGGGCATCACAGAGCAGGATAACGGATAACGTCCGCCCAGGGCGACCTGCGGGAAAGTGCAACAGAAATAAACCGCCACGGCTGTTTTAAATAGTACAGGAGAAAATTCACAGACAAGTGACGTCGTCCCCCGATATGTACTATTTAAAACGGCCGTGGTAAGGATGGAAAGGCGAGGTAAGAGCTCACCCACTCCTATGGTAACATAGGTTTGCTGTAAACCCTATCCGATGCAACACCTTGAATTTCGGGATTCGTCCCGACGAGCTGCTCGCGGCGTTTCGTGGTGGCAGAGCCTTCGGGCTTGAACTGTGGAGTAATTCACAGTGAAGATAGATGACGGCTGCCTGCCATTCGGCAGGTACAGAACCCGGCTTACAAGCTCGGTCAACCAAATAACAAATACCGACGTTTTATCATATATTGAAGGCGTCGGTTTTTATTTTTCCAAAAGAACTTGACGGACGGTAAAAAATAAACTATAATAAGGATGGTTTATTTATGATTATTTCAAGGATAAAAGCGGGCTGTCGGGTAGGATTTTTCGGTCTCGGCAGATCTAACCTTTCCCTGCTCTCACACCTGCCGCTTGACAAATGCACCCTGACGCTTCGGTCGGACACGGCGGTTGACGAAAAAAGCCTTCCTCATAGGGAAAAATTTGAGAGGATCATTACGGGAGATGATGCGAGGAGAGATATATCCGAGGATATTATCTTCTTTTCACCGTCGGTAAGGCGGGAGGGCGGAAGTCTTTCGGAAGCGGCGGCACAGGGCGTTGCTTTCACCTCTGACGCCGAGCTTTTCTTTGAGCAAAACCGCACCCCCGTATTCGCCGTAACAGGCTCTGATGGAAAAAGCACCACGGCAACGCTGGTCCACCTTCTGCTACAGGAGGGGGGATACAAAAGTCGACTGATCGGTAATATTGGCGAACCGATGTGGGAAAACTGCGGATACGTATGCGACTTTTTCGTATGCGAGCTATCCAGCTTTATGCTGAAATACTGTACACCCCAAAGCAAAAGGGCCTGTATTACGAATATTACACCGAACCATCTTGACTGGCATAGTGATCTTGCCGAATACGCTCAATGCAAAAGAGACATCGGAAGGCATACGGATAGACTGATAATCAGCGACGAGGTCCCCGGAGTCGGGGACGCATACGGCGTGATCAGTATGAACAAAAGCTCCGACCAGCTTCGACAATGCTATAATGCAAAATTATATATGACCGTGGAAGACGGATTTATTCTGAAAAACGGCAGGAAATTAATCGATCTGTCGAAAATAAGGATCCCCCATATATACAATATAAAGAATCTGATGATGGCAATAGCTATGACCGACGGAATGGTCGGTGCGGAAGAGATAATGCGGGTTGGAAAGGGCTTTTGCGGCCTTGATCACAGATGCAGGCTGATATTAAGCGATGATAGGGTGGATTACTACGATTCGTCTATAGATTCCACGCCTGCAAGGACGGTGGAAACGCTGAAATCCCTTAACCGACAGGCTGTAATTATTCTCGGCGGACGGGGAAAGGGGCTTGACTACGGTCTTCTGAAATCTGCATTAAAAAAATACGTGAAAAGAGCGGTTATTTGCGGGGAAAATGCCGAGGAAATATATACCTCCGTAAAGGATGCCACATTATGTGAGATATTTCACGACTTTAACGAGGCTGTACTGGCGGGCAGGAGCTACGCCCGAGAGGTTGGAGTCCTATTGCTATCCCCTGCCTCAACAAGCTTTGACAAATTCAGAAATTATGCCGAGCGTGGTGAAAAATTCAAGGAAATCTTGATGCAAGGCAGCAAAGATGACAATAATTGTTTACAATACTAAGGATATAGGAATAAAAAAGTGAAAGAAATCTATCTTGACAACAGTGCGACAACGAAAATATGTGACGAAGCCTTAGAGGAATACGTCAGAGTTTCAAGAGAGTGCTACGGCAACCCCTCCTCTCTCCACGGTCTCGGCTTTGCCGCGGAAAAGCTGATCGACTCGGCAAGAGAGGAGATATGCACATCCCTTGGAATTAAGGGCGGCAGCGTTATCTTTACCGCATCGGGAACAGAGGCAAACAACCTGGCTATCATCGGACGTGCGATGGCGAAGGAAAGATATAAGAGGGGTGCGAAGATTATCACTACGATGGGCGAGCACGCCTCGGTGGATGCACCCTTGGATATGCTTCAGAATCTCGGCTTTACGGTAGTAAGAATTCCTACCACCTCGGGAGAGATCGATATGAATGCCCTTGAAAGCGAGCTGACGCGTGACGTTATTCTCGTAAGCATTATGATGGTAAACAACGAGACGGGTGCTCTTTACGACACGGCGGCAGTATCCGGGCTTGTGAAATCCCGCTGCCCCGAGGCACTTGTACATATTGACGCTACCCAAAGCTATCTCAAGCTGCCCTTCACTAAGGCGAAGTGCGGAGGAGATATGATCACGATTTCATCCCATAAAATCGAGGGCCCGAAGGGTGTTGGTGCATTGGTGGTTGACGGTTCGGTTATGAAATCAAGAGGCCTCGCCCCAATAATTCTCGGCGGAGGCCAGGAGGGCGGTATGAGATCCGGTACCGAAAACGTACCCGGAATTTCTGCCTTCGGTGTGGCTGTAAAAATCGGCAATACTACCCTGCGACAGAGGTATGCATACCTCTGCTCCTTAAAGAGTTATCTTATTGAAAGGCTCGAGAGCGAGCTTTGCGAGATATCCATCACAAAGCCTAAGGATAGTGCCCCCCATATAATTAATATTACTCTGCCGAAGATCAAGAGCGAGACGATGCTGCACTATCTTTCGTCGCTTGGGATATTCGTATCAAGCGGCTCTGCCTGCTCGTCAAATCAGAGCCACCTTTCCTCTGCCCTGACTGCATTCGGCAGAACTGCCGCCGAGGCTGACACGTCGTTGAGAATCAGCCTTTGCCACAGAAATACGAGGGAGGATATTGACGGACTTGTTGAAGGACTGAAATCCGGTCTTGCAAGGCTGTCGAGAATAAGATAATGGCAAACATTACATTGATTACCGTAGGTACGCTTAAGGAGAGCTATCTTAAGGATGCGGTTGCCGAATATAAAAAAAGGCTCTCGCAATATGCGAGAGTCGATGAGATAAATATTAAAGAGGAGCGTATTGCAAACGAGGATGATGAGTCCGAGATTCGACGTGCATTAGAGAGCGAGGGCGAAAAAATCCTCGCCGCCATACCGAAGGGCTCGGGCAGGATCGCCCTTTGCGTCGAGGGAAAACAGTACGATTCTCCCTCTCTGGCAAGGCTTATCGGCAGAATGACCGATGAAAGCGGTAAAATCACGCTGATAATCGGCTCGTCCCACGGTCTTTGCGAGCGGGTTAAGCGGGAATGCGACGTGCGACTGTCGGTGTCACAGCTTACCTTCCCCCACCAGCTGATGCGGGTAGTGCTGTACGAGGCACTTTATCGCTCGTTCACCATCCTTTCGGGAAAAAGGTATCATAAATAACAAAACGCGACTTGTCGATGGCTTTGGAGCCCGAGTAACAGGTCGCGTTTTTGGTATATTATTTCCCGACATTTCCCCGCTTCAGCTCCTCCTGATAGACAAGATAAGCATATACGGTCATCACAGGAAGGGCAACACAAAGGCTGATAAGCATAATGAGCAATGCGGTGGTGCCGCTGAAAATAATGCCCGAGAGTGCAGAGATAAGTCCGTGAATAACTGCAACAATACCTGCAAAGCGATTGGATCTCTGCCAGGTGACGTCGTTGAATCTCGTCCAGGGAAGGCGGAAGCCTACAGCAGAATTACTCTTCGCCTTTGGCATAAAATTACCCATCACCGCCATACCGAGTCCCGTAATTATAACCACGATCTTCAGGATATCCACCTCTACTGACGAGCTCTCAAGCTGAGAAAAGGAGAGATAAAGGAAGGAAAAATTAAGCAGCATAAACATTACAGAGATGACGGTAAAGGTAATATTCATAACCTTAATATTCATTTTTGCCTCGGCACGCTGCTTCTCATCGGGAGAATCGAGCATACGCTTGCCCTGTGTAAGATCGGTGACAAACCATATTCCGAGCATAACCGCCATAATGATCGGCATAATAAGCATCTCGTATTTTGATCCCCAGCGGTCGGCAGTACCGTCAAAGCCGAAGTGAACGGGTATCTCGTCGGGCATATATGAAAGTATAACGAGAGTGGACACAAGTGTTATTAAGAGAAGTGCAGCATTAACTATCTTTATTTTCATTCTTTCTACCTCCAAACTGTCCTACCCATAGTATAAGCTCATCAAGGACGGACGTGTTGATTTCATAGTAAATAAAGTTCTTTGATTTATATTCTATTACAAGGTCGGCCGACTTCAGCAGCCTTAAGTGATATGAAAGTGCGGCGGGACTTATCTCGAGCCGCTCGGCAATTTCACCCGCCGAAAGCCTGCCGCCCTTTAGCTGTATAAGGATCCTGCGGCGTTGCTCGTCCGATAGCACCTTAAAAATATTGGATTCGCTCATCTTTGCACCTATTTAAAAATTTCTTTAAATAGATTATACAGGATTTTTTATGCTTTGTCAATAGGTGGCGGCGTTTTTTTATATAAAATAGTTGCAAAAGCTCATTATTTGTGCTATTATGTATATGAAATAAATATTTTTTGGGAGATAAGTATGAAAAAAATAGTTTGTTTATTTTTGATACTGTCATTTGCAATCTCGCTCGTCAGCTGTGAGGTATTAGGTCTCAAGGGCGGTAAGATTAACGGCGTAAATCTTAAGGACTACTCTATAGTTTATTCCGACGAGGATCTTGACTACTCCAAGAGAGCAGCGGAATATATTCAGGCAGAGATTCTTGAGAGAACCAAGGTGGAGCTTGCATTGGTTGAGGACAGTATGACACCCGCCACCGAGCACGAGATCGTAGTAGGTAATACCGAGAGAGATATTTCGGCAAGACTTGATGCAGACACAGCGGGACTTGAGTTCGCTATACTTTCAGACGGCACAGATATTGCCCTGGAGGGTGACTATTTCATCATAGCGGCAGCGGCATATTTCTTCATTGAAACGTACGTGCCCAAGGCGGGCTGTGACACCCAGGTTCCCGAGACCGAAAGCATCCATACACCCATCGTTGAGAAGGCAAAGAACTTCATTATGCTTATCGGTGACGGAATGGGCTTTAATCAGACTCTTATGTTTGATTATATCGACACCGAGCTTGAATACAGCGACGGCGAGGATATATTCTACGGATATCTTCTTCCCTATCAGGGAGAGTCCTTCACCGCTTCTCTGTCGGGCGTTACCGACTCTGCGGCGGGCGGTACAGCTCTTGCCTGCGGTCGTAAAACCTACAACGGATACGTAGGCCGTGACAGAAATCAGAAGGATATAAAGTCGCTTACCGAGCTGGCATTTGAGAAGGGAATGTCAGCGGGCGTAATGTCTACCGAATCGAAGACGGGTGCGACACCCGCAGCCTTCTCTGCCCACGCGGACGCACGCGGAGATACCTCCGGCATCATTCTCAGCCAGTTTGAGACAACCTCGAAATACGGCACTATCATTGATTGCAGCTTTGACTTTTACGACAAGAGATACATAAACAACTCGGTTGAGAAGCATATTACCGACACCCTGAAAAAGCTTGAAGAAAACGAGAAAGGCTTCTTCCTTATGTACGAGGAGGCACATATTGACAAGCACTCGCACAACAACGAGCTTGACCGTGCGTATATGGCTCTTGTCCGCTTTAACCAGGCTATCGGAAGGTTTATGGAATATGCATTCTACAATCCCGACACATTCATACTCATTACCGCAGACCACGAGACAGGTGATCTCTATCCCAACGCCCAGGGAGAGCTTAAATACCACTCTACCAACCATACGGGAAAGAACGTGCCTATCTTCGCATACGGCTACGGTGCAGAGCTGTTTGACGGCGTGAAGATTCAGAATATTCAGATCGCACATACCATCGCCCACTTTATGGGAGATGATAATTTCGGCGATCAGACCTACTATACATATCTTGGCAAGTGATCGTCATAATTTATCACAAAAGAATATGAGCAGAGGCAGAATATGCCTCTGCTTTTTTATTAAAGTGACCGCTATCTATTGATTTTCGACTGCGGGTGTGATATACTTTTTATATATTGTGTCGAAGGGAGTCGAAAATGTATAAGGATTATAACGTATTTCTATGCTATAGAGGCGAGGGTGCTATGCTCGCCGCAAGTATATATTCAGATCTTAGCGTTCATACAAAGAACAAGCTCAAGATATTCTATGCACCGAAATGTATAAAACGCGGTGATAACTTTATGTCGGTATGCAAGGACGTTGCGTCCCGCGTATCGCTTATGATAATGATAATGACGCCCGATTTCTTCGAGCAGTGCGGCAAGGAGGACGACGTGGTTCTGCAGGAGCTTCGCTCTGCCCTCTCTAATCCTATGTGCTCCTTCCTGCCCATTATCACGCCCGGATTTTCCTACAATACCGCGGCTATGCAGGAGTACTTCACCGAGCAGGAGATAGACCGCGTAAAGCACATCAACGCTATCCAGTACACCGACGTATACTCCTTTAATTCCATCGATATGCTTCTGCCCATACTTAAGGACAAAGTTGGCGTAACCGATTACGACGAGATAATTGAGAACGAGCTTAAGACCAGGAGAGAGCGTACAAAAAAACGTGTTCATATTCAGAATGACGGTAAGGTAGGCTTCTTCAGTCAGGGAAATAAAATTGAGTCACGCCGACTTGAAACACAGCAAAAGCTGCTTTACGACTTTGATATGCCCGTATACGAAAAGCATCTTGAGGGCAAATCGGGACTTCGGGTGCTGGATATCGGATGCGGAAACGGACGGGCCCTGATGGCACGTCTCGGCGGACGGGATGAGATCGAGAGGATCATCGGCGTGGAGTACGATCAAAGCTTCGTTGACAAGGCTCGTGCCGATTACGAAAGTGACAAGGCACATTTCTACCAAATGGACGTCGAGTCCCCCGACTTCGTTGACAGTATGAGAGATCTGATGGAGGAGGAAGGCATTGAGGGATTTGACTGGATCAACATCCTTGCGGTTATGTCCCACCTTAAGTCCCCCTATCATCTGTTAAAGAACGTACGAAAGCTTTGCAATCGCGGTGCGGTTATCTTTATCAGAAACATTGACGACGGTATAAGCTTCGTATATCCCGACGAGGAAATGAAATTCGAGCGTGCCTTCAATATGATCGCAAAATGCGATACAACGGGCTACCGTTACTCAGGACGCGAGCTGTTTACCCTGCTGCATCGCTCGGGCTATCGCGATATCGTATACGAGAGGATGAGCATAAACTCGGCGTCTATGGATTACTCCGAGAAGGAGGCCTTCTTCGACACCATATTCCTCTTCCTACGCAACAGTGTAAACGTAACCGCTGCCAACAACCCTACAAATCAGGAGATACAGGTTGAGAAGGAATGGCTTGACGAGAACTTTGACACCCTGGAGGAGAAATTCTTAGCAACAGATACCTTCGTTAATTTCGGCTTCCTTATAGTCGTGGCGAAGGTGTAAAGGAGAAAAGTATGAAGATTGATATGACTCTCGTCAGCTATAAGAGGCTGACACCCGATTACATACCCGAGATGCTGGATATTCAGGAGGAGACATTTGCGGCGGCAGCGGGCAGCTCCGACTTCCTTCGCAGAAACACCACCGAGACCTTTTCGGTATGCTTCCCCGAGCCCAGCTTAGTGCTGGGTGCATATTATGAGGGCGAGATGATCGCCTTCGGCATTCTTCACGCGGCAGGAACAACGGCAGAAAATCTTGCGAAGGATCTTGATGAGGTTGAGGACATTACCGAGAACGCCAACGTGAAGCTGACTATCGTAAGACCGATTTACCGCGGAAACGGCCTTCAGCGTGAGCTGATCTCACGCCTTGAGATACACGCGAGGAAATGTGGCTTCAAGTGGCTGTCCTCTACCGTATCTCCCGAGAATCCCTGGAGCAGCAACAATCTTGCAGCCTGCGGATTTACGGTAGCGAAGGTGCTGAAAAAATACGGCGGACTTGAAAGATATCTTTTCGTAAAGAAAATAGGATAAAGACAAAAAAAACGCCCGAGAACAATGGGTGATGTCCTTAGCGGAGAATTTACGCTTTCATAAAAGTGCAAGCATCGCATTTGTCTGGACAAATACAATATGAGCTAAGCCCAAACCCTTATACAAACAGAAAGAGCAAACACGCAAGAAAAATCTTGTATGTCTGCTCTTTTTTTCTGTTGGTAATGTTTTTGCTAACGCAAAAGTGATGTTATGCTACGCATAATGATGTTGCTCGCAAATGCTCGCAATGATGTGATGTTTGCCCACTGTGCCGAAGGCACAACATCATTCACGCAGTGAACATCACTGCCGAAGGCAACATCACTTGCCCGCAAGGGCAAACATCGTTTAGCGTGAATACTCCGTTAAGAGTATCACGCTAAGCTCCGAGGCATTTTACTTATTCCGTTACCAATGTGTAGAATCATCCTTGGGATCGTGGCCGCTGTCCTTACGCCTTCTGCCAAATCCGAAGAATCCGCCGTCATCCCTTCCGTCACCGTCGGGATCGCCCCCGCCACCTGTTGCGGTCGAGCCGGAGCTGCTGTCAGGCTTAGCCTTGCCACCCTTAACCGCCTTGACGATAAAGAAGATCGCCACGCCGATAAGAGCAACGGCGAAAACTATCCTACCTATATCAGCGGGATTAAAGGATTTGTCGAACACGTCCGACATATCGTCAATAACGATGGAGATAGGAATACCCGTTGACTTGGTAAAGTCCTGAAGCGATTTGTTTACCGTCTCCTCGCTTATAGTAAGGGAAGAGTGGTTTGCAACCACCGCAAGATCATAGTCGTCGGGCTGAGTGTAGCTACCGTCCACGAATGAGTCGTAGCCACGCATTTCTATAATTACTCTCAGCTCGTCTACCGTATCACGCAGATTGCGGCTTAACGTATTCTTGAAGCCGGGATTGAGGTTATCAATAAGGACTCTGCCGTATTCGGTATATTCGTTTCCGAACATATTATTTATCTTGCTCGAAACGTTGAAGCCAACGATAACCATCGTATAATATTCCTCGCCCTCCTCGTCGGAGAGGAAAACGATAAGAATATTATTCTCATATTCCTTACTGTCGGCGAACTGAAGATCGTACTGATTCATAGCGTACTCCTCCATACGGCTGTCCTCAGTGACGAAGTGACCGCCGCCCGCAACGTTTGAAATAGACGAGCCTACCGATCCGACAAGGCCGGTAATAAGCGAAATAGCGATAAAAATAAGGATAATAGGGAGCAGAATAATGCCCACCATTCCTCCGAGACAGCCGCTGCCGCCGTATCCGTAATAGTGCGGACGGTAGAAGAAGAACGGTCTGTGATGATGGTGATGGTGGTGATGAGGGCCGTGAAATCCGCCCGGTCTGTGACCGCCACCGAATCCGCCCGGTCTGTGTCCACCGCCAAAGCCTCCGCGTGAGCCACCAAAGCCTCCGCCCCGTGAGCCTCCGCCGCCGAATCCTCCACCTCGGGAGCCTCCACCCGGTCCTGGCATAATATATACC
>JAZQDF010000220.1:0-7219 GCA_045546635.1 Eubacteriales bacterium | reverse complement strand
TTGTAGCTGCCGCCGTAGATGGCAGAGGAGGACACCACGTGGTCGCCCTGGGACGCAATATTGAAGACTGCGAAGAAGTTTGCCGCCTGGCCGGAGGAGGTCAGCATTGCCGCCGAGCCGCCCTCAAGGGCACAGATCCTCGCCGCAACGGTGTCGCAGGTGGGATTCTGCAGGCGGGAATAAAAATAGCCCGATGCCTCAAGGTCAAAGAGCTTGCCCATATCCTCGCTGGTGGCATATTTAAAGGTCGTGCTCTGAATAATTGGGATCTGGCGTGGCTCGCCGCTTGCGGGCGAGTAGCCTCCCTGCACGCATTTCGTTTCTATTCTTGTATTTTTCTTTTCCATAGTATCACCTCATCAGGTATATTTACAGCAATTTTATCACACCCGCGAGGATTTGTCAACAAGTTTAAAATAAAAAACCACCCGTTGGGGTGGTTTTTATACATATAGGTCAACGGCGATGTTGAGCTTTCCCTTGCGGGAGAGTGATTGTGTGCCGACGTAGATAAATCTGCCGTGACCGCGGACGCTTATTTTTTCCTTCTCCTTCGGGACGTAGGAGGTGCTGACAATCTGCCTGCCGTCAGCAAAGACGAGGCCACGCCTGAACAGCAGCTGGGCATCCTCGCGTGAGAGAGAAAACACCTTCGCAACGATGGCGTCAAGCCGCTCGCCGCTTGCCTGCACCTGTCTTCTCTCGGTGCGGTAAAGCCTGCCGTCGGGCAGCTCGGTGACGATTTTTGCCGATACGTCGGTGCGTTTTATACGCGAGATGCTGCTCGCGATATACTCCGCTATGCTCTCCAGGGCGAAAACGTAGCCTACGTTATCGATAATAACGATGTCTCCCAGGGTGTCACGCTCGATGCCGAGATTAAGTATTGCACCGAGGAAGTCGCGATGTGTAAGCCTGTCGGCGAATTTTGAGCTAAGCGGCTCTATCCGTATCACCGAGATGGGATAGGGCAGAGAGTAGCCAAGCTCGTCGGCGTCACCGAAGCGGATCATAACCCGCTCTGTCCCCTCGGCACCGCCAAAGGCCTCGTATTTCACACCGCCAAGCTCTTTTTTTATTTCATTGAATGCCGACTGCTCGGCAAGTCCTAAAAAGTCGGTGAAGGTGAAGATACCTGCACCGTAGGACTTGCGGGCGAGCTCGACAAAGCGTTTTTTAGTTAGCTCGGTGTCCTGAATCATTGCATTATTTCAACGGGGTAGAGAATTCTCAGCTGATTAAGCTTGCTCTCATACGCCGCACGACGCTTATCGGACAGCATAGCCTCCTTGATCTCGCCTGCAATCTCGGAGAAGGGAATGTGCTCCGCGGGATTCTTTGCGTTGAGCTTGATAAGATGGTAGCCGAACTGTGTCTTTACGGGGGCGTCGCTGATGGCACCGACCTCCATAGCGAATACGGCTACGTCAAACTCGGGTACCATCTGTCCCTTGCCGAAATCGCCGAGGCTTCCGCCGTTCTGTCCCGAGGGACAGGTGGAATGCTGTCTTGCCGCATCCTCAAAGGTCATCTCGCCCGACTTGATCTTACCGAGCAGCTCAAGTGCCAGCTCCTCGCTCTCGACGAGAATGTGACTTGCGTTTACCGTCTCGTCGTTCATAAATCTACCCTTGTGTACCTCATAGTATTCCTCTACCTCCTTGTCGCTGACGCTCACGGAGGAAACGGCCTTCTCGGTAGCGTAGCTGATAAGAAGGTTTTCTCTGAGTCTTGCAAGCTCTGCCTTGAAGGCGGGCTCGGTCTCATAGAGGTTTGCTCTTGCATCGATCAGCATAAGCTTGCTGGCGATGACTTGGCTGAGAACCGCCTTTCTTCCCTCGGGGCTGTTATAGCTCTGTCCCCTGGGGCCGAGAGCCGCGATAAGCTCGTTTACCTCGTCCTCGGTGATGGCAATGCCGTTTACTGTTGCTAAGATTTTGCTCATTTTCTTTATACCGTCCTTTAATTTTTTTCATTATCATTATTTTTAGTTGTTGCGAAGCCCCTTCGGATAATGGTTCTTCAGTCTGCCCGAGCTGACCTTACCGCCGCCGAGAGCCACGCCCTCGTAAATTACGGCACACCAGCCACTGCCCTGACATTTTGCCTCGATTTCCTCGCCTCGCAGGTATTTTTCAACCCTGCTATCCTCCCGCGTCAGCATTTCCCGAAGGCGAAATCTGTTGCCGTAGGCGGAAAACAGCTGATGATGGGGGAAGAAATTGCCCTTCTTTACCTCGCCGAGCATAATTCCCGGCATAAATACCGAGAAGGGTGGTATGGGCAGGTCGTGAGGCAGTAGGGCAATATACTCGCCCCACTTGATAATTCTGCCTGCAAGCTCGCCCGAAATGTTCTCGCTTATGAATTTTTTTACAACCGCGATCTCCTCTTTCGAGGGGGATTTAAGGCTTTCTTTGTAAAGTATAGTTGGCATATTGCCTGCATTTTCACGCTTTTGCATCAATGCGACGAACTGCCCCTCGCCCCTTGCAATATGCGGATAGAAGCGTCTTGCCTCCACCATACCGTCAAGACCGTCGGCGGTTGATGATACGAGCTCCTCGCGTACGGGGCGGAGAGTAAAGTCGGGATGCCTTTCGAGAAAATCGGCCACCACGCCCTCGTTTTCCTCCTTCGAGTAGGTGCAGGTGGAATAAAGCAGATAACCGCCATCCTTAACACAGCCCGCAAGGTTGTGAAGTATCTCGCCCTGTCTCTTGGCACAGAGGAGCACGTTCTCCTCGCTCCACTCCTCGATCGCCTCGCCGTATTTTCTGAACATTCCCTCGCCTGAGCAGGGGGCGTCGCAGAGCACGAGATCGAAATACGAGTCGAACATACCGCCAAGCTTCGCGGTATCAAGCGAGGTCACTACGGCATTTTTTATACCGAGCCTCTCGAAATTGCTGACGATTATTTTGGCACGCTTCGGCAGGTACTCGTTTGCGAGAAGCGTTCCGCCGTCGCCGACCGCACTGGCAAGCTGTGATGCCTTGCCCCCGGGGGCAGAGCAGGCGTCGAGAACCCTCCACCCGCTTTTTATCTCAAGGGCGTGGACGGTTGCCATAGCACCGGGATCCTGCACGTAGAACATTCCCGCGTGATGCTCGGCGGTCCTGCCGATACCCTCGCAGTCGTCGGGAATAAATCCGTCGGGAGCATAAGGAATGGGCGAAAGGGAAAGTGCAGTCCTGTCAAGAAAGTCCCCGACAGAAATCTTCGTCGTATTGACTCTTACGGCACGGACGCCCTCCTCACCGAGAGCCGTCTCAAAGGCGGCATACCCGTCGCCAAGCATATTTTTCATTCTGTCTCTGAAGCGTTCGGGCAGCATATTTTCCCCTCCTTCGCCCTTTTTTCTCAATTCTCTCATAAGTATACTACAAAAAGGTTTTTTTGTCAATGGTATAAAAGGTCTTGCAATTTCCTTAATTATATGGTAGAATATAATTGTAATATTATGTTTTCGGGAGAGAAGTCTATGAAATTGGATTTTTATCATAACAAAATAGTTGCCGACGTTATCAGCGAGGAGTTCGAGAGCTGCTTTATGCGTGAGCTGGTTCCCGTGCTGACTGCAAAATACGGCGAGATCGCCGAGGCACAGATGTACGAGGATTATCTTTCGGACAACCTTTCTGCCGACGGATACTGGTATTATCCTCTTACACTCGTCGTCGGCAGGGAAATAAAAACCCAGTGGATAAGATGGGAGATAAACAGGACCGATTTTGAGGACGGTCTGCCCTACGCATTCTCCGGCAGGGGTAATATCGGCTTTGAGCTTTGTGATGCACCCCACGGATTTGAGGAGCGTATTGCAGGCAGGTCGAGATATTACGGCGGCGGTAGCGTCGGCGTTCGTATCGAGGTTGTGAAGGGCGAGTCCTACCGCCTGTCAGGTAAGTATTCCCAGACCTTTATTGACGAGATGGCACGCCAGCTTACCTCGGCTATCGAGTCCGCGACAGGCACCGAGGGTATTGCCGACAGCTCTGTAGAGCTGGTTATGGTGTTTGCATCCGGCACGTATATGGAGCATATTTCGGAGAACGTCACCTACCGCAGACTTATGCTGGTGGATAAGGTCAGTGCTCCGAGAGATTTCTGGATAAAGTGGACGCGTCTTGACGGTGCGGTTGCACACCCCATCTCCTCACACGTAACGGCGGACAATATTCTATTCGAGCTTGGCGAGGAGGTCGAGCAGTCCGTCCGTCAGAGAGAGTATAAATATCTTCTCTCCTCAGGCAAGGAGAAATATCATAATTCTATGAGTCGCAGGAAGGTCACCGAGTGGCGTGAGGTCATCAAGCGTGCCGCAAGACGCGGCGAGCTTACCAGGATCGAGAGCGACTACGAGCTTGCACCCGAGACGCTGGAGCTTGAGGACCGTATCGCGGCTATGCTTGGCAAGAAGCCTGCCGATACCGCCGCCCCCGTGAAGGAGGAGGTGCCTTACATAAGCGAGGCGAAGCCCGAGAGCGATGAGTATCTTCGTGCTCTTGAGAAGGCACGTCAGGTCGTAGAGGAGGCTTCTATTGATGAGTCGGAGGAGCTTGCTCTCTCGGAAATTACCGACAGCCTGCCCAATATGGAGGAGAGCGAGACTCTTACACTCGAGCCCGAGGATAGCTCTGCCGTTGAGTTTGACGGTGAGGATGAGCCGGATGAGCCCTGCGAGCTTGAATACGAGGCAGAGGAGCTGCCCGAGGAGGAGCAGGCAGAGGATGATGACGAAGAGCCCGAGGATCCCGAGGAGGACGAGCTTGATATATTCTCCGACGGAGATACCGACGAGGATGACGACATCTTTATCGACGAGGATAAGGAGTCGTTGCCCTTCTCGGTGGTTGAGGGGGATGACAGCAGCCTTGACCTGGATTTCGATCGCAGGATTGAAGAGATCGAGTCTTTCGATGAGGATGACGGCGAGCTTGTGATAGAGGATGAAGAGCCTGCCGAGGAGATCGCTGACGAGGACGAAGAGGCCGAGGAGAAGCTCGTTATTGAAGACGAGGATATCGAGGAGGAATTCGTTATCGAAGACGGCGAGCCCGAGGAGGAATTCGTTATCGCGGAGGAGTCCGAGGAGGAATTCGTTATAGAAGAGCCTGTGGCAGAGGAGCCTGCGGCAGAGCCCGTCGCCCTGCAGATACCCGCAGAGGAGCCGGCAGAGGAGCCCACGCCTGAAATCATCCAGCCTGCGGCAGAGCCCACACCCGTTGCGGAGTCCGTACCCGAGGATCAGCCTGCCGTATCCGAGCAGCCCAGCATTGCCGAGCGTGTCGCGGATATCCGTGCCGAGCTTGAGACCAAGATACGTCTTGAATATGAGATCCGTGCAAGAGAGAAGGCCGAGGCAGCCCTTGCCGAGCTCAGCGGTAAATATCACAGGCTTGAAACCGAGAGCGAGCTTGCCATAGCCGAGCTCAGAAGCGAGAATCAGAGGCTGAAGCGTGATTACGACCTCCTGCTTGAGCAGATCGAGAGCGAGAGATTCGCAAGAGAGTCCGAGACGGCAAGACGTCGCATCGAGGAGCAGCAGCTTCGGGAGGAGATAGAGCGACAGCTTCGTGCCGAGGCCGCCGAGCGTGAGAGGCTTGCCGAATCCGCCCGCGAGGCTGTTGAAAGACAGCGGATCCTGGAGGCAGAGAACGCCCGCATCGAGCGTGAGCGTGAGGAGGCTGCACGTGCCGAGGAGGAGAGGCTGAAGAGGGAGGAGCAGAAGCGTCAGCTTGCCGCCGCCCACGAGGCCGAGCTTGAGCGTATCCGCCGCGAGCAGGAGGAGACGAAGGCGAAGGTCAGAGAGGCTATGAGTGAGATCGGCGTGACGAAGCCTAACTATATCACCAAGACCGTAAAGCTTATATTCGTCAGAAGCGTGGATCCCAACGTTATCACCAGGATCCAGCAGCTTATCAAGGCGACCGTTGACTATTACGGCAAGGACGCCGTGTCTCTCCGCATCAGAGCCACCTTTACCGATTCCCGTACGGTAGAGCTGGAGTTCGTGGAGCTTCCCATCGACGAGATGCCCTTGCTTGGCAATATTATCAAGGTGCTTGGCCAGGCAGGTCTTGGAATAATCAAAGCAAAAATAGATTAATTCGTAATTGATTTTAAAGTAAAGGCTGCCTTGAAAAAAAGCTTTGAGGCGGCCTTTATGCTCGGTTTTTGGTGAAAATATATAAAAGGATATGATAAATATCTAAAAAAATCATCAAAAACGAGAAAATTCATAAAACCTATTGACAAATATATATTTTAGTGTTAAAATGTGATGTAACTGTGCGAATGGGTGTACTATGCCCTTTTGACAGTAATATTATTTTTTATTTTTTGTGAAAGGAGGAAAATCAATGCCAACCTTTAACCAGCTCGTAAAGCAGGGTCGTTCCGACAAGGCGTACAAGTCTAAGACTCCCGCCCTTCAGAGAGGCTTCAATGCCCTCAAGAATGCTCCCATCGATCAGTCCGCACCTCAGAGAAGAGGCGTGTGCACCAAGGTTACTACCACTACCCCCAAGAAGCCTAACTCGGCTCTTCGTAAGATCGCCAGAGTAAGACTTACCAACGGTATGGAGGCTACGTCCTACATTCCCGGTATCGGTCACAACCTTCAGGAGCACTCGGTTGTTCTTATCCGCGGCGGACGTGTTCGTGACTTGCCCGGTGTACGTTACCACATTATCCGTGGTACCCTTGATACTCAGGGTGTTGCAAACCGTAAGCAGAGCCGCTCCAAGTACGGAGCAAAGCGTCCGAAGAAGTAATAGGGTTTTCGGACTATATGTGCTCACGTGCTGTGATGTTAAAGCTGTTTAGATTTTCCTAAACCCATCTATATTACAAAACGAGCACTAACGAATTTAATATTCGAGTACCTATGATATCATTTTCTAAATTTAATGAAGGAGGGAAGTACAGTGCCTAGAAGAGGTCAAATTTCCAAGAGAGACGTATTACCTGATCCGTTGTACAATTCCAAGCTTGTTACCAAGCTCATTAATAACATTATGTACGACGGTAAGAAGGGTGTTGCTCAGAGAATCGTTTACGATGCATTCGCAATGATCGAGGCTAAGAGTGGTGAGAACGCGCTTGACGTGTTCACAGCAGCTCTTGAGAACGTTATGCCCGTTCTCGAGGTTAAGGCTCGCCGTGTTGGTGGTTCTAACTACCAGGTACCTATGGAGGTACGCCCTGAGCGTAG
>JAZQDF010000219.1:0-8027 GCA_045546635.1 Eubacteriales bacterium | reverse complement strand
CATGGCTACGATCCGACTTGTTAACTAAATTATTTCAGACCGCACCCTTCGGGGTGCGGTTTTTTAATATGGTTCTTCAGACCGCATTCCCGTGCGGTTTTCTTTTTTGAAAAATTGCGATATCCGGTTGATTATGTGACTACTATATGATATAATGTTATTGTAGAAATTTGTGCAAATGAGGGTTTTATGATGAAAATATGTAAAATAATAGCAGCTATGCTGTTGATTATTATCCTGTTGTTTAACACCGTTTCTTGCGATCTGCTGACTAATATCGGTGGAGGCAATAACAGCGTTGAGCGTGACGATAGCTTTTATATCAATTCACCTCTTACCGTCGATCTGATGATCGGCGAAAGTCTGACGCTGGAGCTCGTTATAGGCAAGGATCTGTCGGGCGAGGTCGTATGGACCAGCAGCAACGACTGTGCTACGGTTGAGGATGGCGTTGTAACGGCAATCGACGAAGGCGTGGCAATAATCAAGGCAATCCTCGGCGATAAGGTTGGCAGGGTGATAATCAACGTAAAGTCGGAGAAAAACGACGGCTCGGGTAACGATGGATCGGGCAGCGGTAACAACGGCTCGGGCGGGGAGCTTACCGAGAGCCTTGAGGGCGAGACGATCTACGTTTCCACCACACAAGATCCCATAACGTCCGATCCTTACGTCAATGTTGACGAGGACGAGTTCTACGAGAACTACACACCCGCGATAAGCTACAACGATGCCTATTACAGAACCAAGCATAATCTTATGTCAGGCAGCATCGAGAAGCAGGATCAGGCACCCACAATTTCACCATACCGTCCACAAATCAACGGTACGTACGTGAGAAATAATCTCTATATATTCTCCGAGGACGGTAACACCTACTATGTGGTAGACTGCTATGGCGAGATCGCATTTGAGGTATACTATGGCGGTGCATACGTAGTGCTGGAGGAGGTTGCGGCTTACGTATTTGCCTTTGGCGAGCCTCCCGCAAACCACTCTGCCTCCAAGAAAACCTCCCCATCGTCAAGTGCCTGGGGAGAATACCTGAGAGTTAACAACACACAGTTCAGCGGCAGCACCACTAAGTATCCCTATGAGCCCGAGCTGCCCAGAATTTCGGGCTGTGGCGGCGATCTTACATACTACGAAATGGATATCGGTACCACGGGCACCGACTGTGATCCCGATTACGATATTACAGACTACAACAACGGCTACAAAATCACACGCGGTGCAGCCAGAATCGTATATTCCTGCAAGGATAAAAACGGCAACAAAATAATCGACCTTGACGAGAGATACGTCTTCTATACCTACAACCACTACAACGATTTTCAGGAATATCTGAATTATGAGGGTGGTTGGGGCGAGATGTTCGGCAATATCACAGGCGGCGGCACACTCTCAAGCAAGTATAATTACAATCCCACACCCTACGTTGAGACCGCACGCGGAAGGATCGGCAAGACTCCTGCGATCGTCGTCGTTTATTATTACGTCCCGAAGGAAAGCCTCGCAGCATAAAGCGACTTACATATGGACAACAAAGCAAACAAAAAAGACGAAAATCTCAGGATTTTCGTCTTTTTTCATAATAATGACAACTATTATTTACAAATATTCTTGATTTTCTCGAAAGCAACGGCGTTTGTTCTGCCGTTTACAAGAGGAGTGATAGAAACGAATCCATCCCTTACGCTGTCGGTATCAAGCTCGGGGTCGCCCTCGTTATCGTTGATGATATAGCCACCCTGCTCCCAGACATCGTCGCCAAGATATTTGAACTCATCCTTAAAATAAATACCGCCCTGCTTCGTCACTCTGATCTCGCCGTGGTCGTTGGGAAGATTTACGTTATAAAGCATATTTTCTTCAAGAAGGCGGTTCTCCACAATAAATCTATAGGCCCTGTCAAGATGCCTTCTCGCACCGTCAAGAGTGGTGGGATCTGTGGAAAAGGCAATGCCGGGAATACCCAGCCTGCCGCCCTCAAAAATTGCACCCGCAGTTCCGGAATAGACGATATCCTTACCCAAATTAAAGCCACGATTAATGCCCGAGAGGATAAGATCGTATCTCTCCTTCATACCAAGAACGGCAAATCTGATACAGTCGGCCGGGGTGGAGTCCATTGAGTAGGCACGGACACCCTCCATAAGCTCAACCCGTTTTATTTCAATCGGGCGGGTAAAATCAATAGCGTGACTTTTACCGCTCTGCTCTACCTTAGGAGCAACTACGGTGACCTCGCCAAGCCCCTTTGCCCATTCGGCAAGGAAAGCTATGCCCTCGGCGTGTATGCCGTCATCGTTGGTTATAAGAATTCTCATAGCCAGCCCTCGTTATTTTCCTTATATTCCTTAAGGCGTGCATCGGCATCGGCAATAAGGGCCGCCATCTCGTCGGCAGAATAAAGGGTTGCTCCTGCAGCACAGGCGTGACCGCCACCGCGATACTTCTCGCCAATAGAATTTATAGTGACGAATCTTGAACGCAGACGAACCCTGATGCTGCCATCCTCGTTATCG
Source organism: Eubacteriales bacterium (assembly GCA_045546635.1). Taxonomy (GTDB): domain Bacteria; phylum Bacillota; class Clostridia; order Oscillospirales; family CAG-272; genus UBA1740. The sequence continues at coordinate 5,499 of JAZQDF010000219.1, read as the reverse complement.
ATAAAGGCAAGCCAGATAAGGCTGTTCTTTATAGAATCCATAAGCGAAACAGAGGCACTTGCGTCCTCCTGGGACAGACCGAATCTCTCCTGCATCTCACGGGTGACGTGAAGATATGCCACGCCGTTCTCTGTGATCTGCATCTGTCCGTAGGCATACGCCTCAAACTTATAGATATCAAACTCCTTCATATAAAGGTTCGCATACATAGTATCGGTGTCAATGCCCACGTCGAGAAGCATACCTGCAAGTCGCATAGTCTCGCCCGATACGTCTCTGAATCTGAATCTGCCCGAGTCGGTGACCATACCGCAGTAGATATAGGTTGCCGCCTGGCTGTCGATCTTAAGCTCATCCTTGAAGGTAGCATAGAAATCGGCTATCATCTCGCAGGCAGAGGATCTTTCCTCCTCAACCCACATAGGATCGCCATAGGGGGCAATATTGATATGGTGATCGATCTTGATTATCTCCTTGCAAAGAGAAAACTTCTGATTGGAAACACGCTCGGTCGTACCCGTATCGATAACGATAGCAAGTGCATCTCTATACTCCTCATCGGGAAGAAGAGCATCCTCACCGCCGAGAAAGGCCATATATTCAGCAAAATCAGCATTCTGAAGAAGAATCTGCTTCTCGGGATAGGTAAGCTTCAGTATTCTGTGCAATCCCTTTGTAGAGCCCGTCGCATCTCCGTCGGGCCTTTTATGACGGAAGATGAAGATTTTATTATATTCCTTGATCTTATCAAGTATCTGTTTTTTTACCTCGTAATTCATAAGCATTCCTTTCGCTGATTATTCTGCACTCTCGGTCTGTGCCACAAGATCGGAGAGAAGCTGCATAGCCTCGTCGCGATTCTTAAGGGTGGCACCGCTTGCCTTCTGGTGTCCGCCACCACCGTACTTAACGGCGATGGGGTTGATGTTATGACTGTTGGAGCGTATCTCACAGAGCACGCCGTCGTCGGTCTCGGTAAAGTTAACCCAGCTCTCGACGCCGCGGATCTCACTCATCACGTTTACCATACCGCGAGAGATGGTGAACACGTCTGCACCGAGGCTGTCCGCCTCCTCCTTATCGGTATAGATAAAGGCAACCTTCGGTGTCTTGAGCTGAATTTTCAGAGTGAATTTCGCCCTGAGCTGAATGAAGAAAAGCTCGTCGGCGTAGAGACTGCGATAAATATCCGCGGTGGAGAATTTACGCTCCATAAGGAAGGACGCCACGCGAAAGGTCTCGGAGCTTGTAGAATCATATCTGAATCTGCCCGAGTCGGTGATCATACCGGTATAAAGAGCCTTCGCCGCCACGGGAGAAACGGTAAGACCGGCGGCCTCTGCCATCGCGGCAACGAGTCCCGCACAGCTCTCGTAGGAGGTGGCGGTTATCTCCTCGTCGCAGATCTTCTCCACGAAGAGATGGTGGTCCATTCTTGCACTCGCCTCGGCAAGAGTATATCTGTCGTCGGAGATAAGCGATCTTGCCGACGTGTCAAGCACGATTGCAAGTGCACCGCTGTAAAGGCTGTCCTCGATAACGTCCATAGGACGAGTAAGCATAAAGGCATATCTGGGCGTCATATCACCCACCATATACACCTCCTTCTCGGGATAGGTGTCCTTCAGCACGTGATAAAGTCCTATCTGGCTGCCAAGTGCATCACCGTCGGGATTCTTATGACGGTGAATGATTATTCTGTCATACTTTTCAATGAGAGCGAGTATTTTTTTAAACATTATAAATCCTTTCGGGCCATATTAACCCAGTTTATCATTAACAATTTTATTATATCATAATCGGTCGAAAATTGCAACAAATATTTTTTTCAATCCGATCACGGTCTTCCTTTACACATTAAAGCGGAAGGAAAAGAAAGGGCCGATGCGTTTTTTTCTCCTCTCCTGAATGCAAAAATTGTTTTGCTTTATCAAAAAGAAAATAAAGGCCTTTATACCTGCCAATTTTTCACTCTCTTTTTTGTTTACTTTTCACAAACTTAACTTTAACAATTACTGTCAGGATGTTGACAATGTATTATTTTAATGGTAAAATAATATGAGGTCGAATGGATCTCATATACACCTTTGATACGCGGAAAGGAAAATACCCGTTATGATTGACGTACAAAAGAACTTTGGCTTTCGACATAAAAGCGGAATACTGATGCCAATAAGCTCGCTTCCCTCGGCATACGGAATCGGCTCCTTTGGTAAAAGTGCATACGATTTCGTCGACTTCCTCGCTGACACGCGGATAAAATGCTGGCAGGTTCTGCCTCTTAACCCCACCTCCTATGGCGACAGTCCCTATCAGTCTCCCGCCGCTGTGGCGGGCAACCCTTATTTTATAGACCTTGACATCCTTGCGAAGAACGGCCTTCTTACCAAAGAAGAGCTTCACGATAACAGACACGATACCGTAAGAGTCGACTACGGCTGGCTCTTCAACACAAGATACACCCTTCTCAGAAAGGCATACGCAAGATTCCTTGAGAGGGGCGGTAACAAGAGTGCTGCATACAAAAGGTTTATTAAGAACAACGCACATTGGCTTCCCGACTACTCGCTCTTTATGGCACTCAAGGCACATTACAACCACGCAGTATGGACCTCCTGGGCAGAGGAGCATAAGGACGTTAAAGAGGCAAGAGGACACCGTGCCGAGTTCGAGAGTGAATGCGGCTTCTGGGAGTGGATTCAGTATGAATTCTCCGCTCAGTGGCAGGCTCTTCTCTCCTACGCTCACAGCAAGGGCATCCTGATCATAGGTGATATGCCCATCTACGTAGCACACGACAGTATGGACGTATGGCAGTCACCCGAGCAGTTCCTCTTAGACGAGAACTACAATCCCACCGTGGTTGCAGGCTGTCCCCCCGACGGCTTTTCTCCCGACGGTCAGCTTTGGGGTAACCCCATATACAACTGGACTCTTATGGAGACCGACGGCTTCTCCTGGTGGCAGAAGCGTGTACGGGAGAGCTTCAAGATTTACGATATCCTCCGTATAGACCATTTTAGAGGCTTCGCAGGATATTACAACATCCCCTACGGCGATACCACCGCCAGAAACGGCAAGTGGGATTCCGCACCCGGTATCGCACTCTTCAGAACTATCGCAAAGAACTTCCCCAAGGCAAAGATTATTGCCGAGGACCTTGGCTTCATAACCCCCGACGTACGAGAGCTTCTTGATGACTGTGGCTTCCCCGGTATGAAGATACTTCAGTTTGCCTTCTACGACGATGATGCAGAATATCTGCCCAGAGTTTATCCCCACGGAAACTGCGTCGTATATTCGGGCTCGCACGATGCCGATTGTACGAGGAGCTGGATAAGCAATCTGTCCGAGGAGTCGGTCAAGGCACGCTTCAAGAAGGAGTGTCCCAGAAGAAAGGGGCAGAGCCGCACCTATGACGTAATTGAGCTTGCGATGTCCAGTATCGCAAACCTTGCGGTCATTCCTATGCAGGACTACCTTGAGCTTACCAACGAGGAGGGTCGAATGAACACTCCCGCGGTTGCCGAGGGCAACTGGAACTGGCGTCTGTCAAAGAGATACAGAACGCCCGCTCTCACCAAGAAGATCAGAGAGATGACCGAACGCAACAAGCGTGCGACCAAATAACTTAGTTTTTTATTAATTTTTTATATAAGAAAGGAATTACAAACATGACAAAGCGTATAATATCCTTTGTTCTTGCCTTCGTTATGCTTTTCGGTGTACTTATCAGCACCGCATCCTGTGCATACCTTGAGGGTATCGTAGGTGAGGAAAACCTCGGCGAAGACTATATGAACAAGTATTATCCCGACAGAGTTCCCGGCGGCGACGAAGGTAATAATGAACAGCCCGTTCTCGGCGAGCACGCAAGCTACGCTGAAAAGAAGGAGGGCTACAACCTTATTACCTTCTATTGGAACAACCCCCTCATCAAGGATATGTCCAACTGTGACCTCTGGGCCTGGTGGGACGGCGGCGGAGGAGGTGCCTTCCTTTGGGAGCCCTGTGAATACGGAGGCAGAGTAACCCTCAGCATTCCCGAGGGCATTTCCGAGGTTGGATTCATTCCTCGTAAATACTGCACACAGCCCGGTGACGGAAGCTCCTGGGGTAATGCAGAGAAGGACTGCGGTCCTGACGACCTTTTCGCAACTATTGAGGGGCCTGATACCTTTATCTACCTCAGAGGCGGCGTTAACGACGCTAACCAGTATCACAGCTATGACGGAGGAAAAACTCTCAAAGTGATTAAGAAATTCAACATTGCGGGCATCATCGATCGCAGCACTATCGAATATTACGTAACCCCCGCAACCAAGCTTTCCGATATCAGCCAGATCAAGATTATGGATGGCGACAAGGAAATTCCTATTACCAAGGTTACAAGTCTTAACAAGTCCACAAGCTCCGGTAAGATTACCGTTGATGCTGTGCTTGATATCGCTAAAAAATATACCATCAGCATTGAAGGCTTTGGTGAAACGGAAATCGTTCCTACCGAGATCTTCGACACCGATTGGTTTGCTGAGAATTATCACTATGACGGCACCGACCTCGGCTCTACAATTAATAAGGACGGCACCGTAACCTTCAAGGTTTGGGCTCCCACCGCATCCAAGGTCGTTCTTAACCTCTTTAAAGAGGGTGGCAAGGATGACGTTAATCCCGAGGATAAGAGCTATGATATGGCTCTCGGCGAAAAGGGTGTTTGGGTTTATACCGCTAAGGCAGGCCACGGCACCTATTACACCTATACCGTTACTACCTGCAACGGAACGCAGGAAGCAGTTGACCCCTATGCAAAGTCTGCGGGCGTTAACGGCGATCGCGGAATGGTGGTTGACCTTTCTCTCACCGATCCCGAGGGATGGGCAAACGACGTAGCTAACTTCAACACCGGTATTGACAGCTACACCGACGCTGTTATCTGGGAAATTCACATAAGAGACTTCTCCAACCTTATCGACTTCGGCAGCGAAGAGGATAACGAGAAGTACCAGGGCAAGTACCTCGCCTTCACCAAGGAGGGTCTTGTTAACTCCAGCGGTATTCCCGTTGGTATTGATTACCTCAAAAAGCTTGGCGTAAACTTCGTTCATATTCTTCCCTCTTACGACTATGCAACCGTTAAGGAGGAGGATCCTGACAGTGGCTTCAACTGGGGCTACGATCCCAAGAACTACAATGTTCCCGAGGGAAGCTACTCCACCGACCCCTTCAACGGCGAAGTAAGAATCAAGGAATACAAGGAAATGGTTATGGCTCTCCACGAGGCGGGCATCGGCGTTATTATGGACGTTGTTTATAACCACACCTACGATAAGAACGCTTGCTTCAACAAGATAGTTCCCTATTACTACTACAGATATAAGCCCAACGGTGCTAACTCCTCCGGCTCCGGCTGCGGTAACGATACTGCATCCGAGAGATATATGTACGGTAAGTTTATGGTTGAGTCCGTAAGCTACTGGCAGCAGGAGTACAACCTTGACG
>JAZQDF010000218.1:0-7246 GCA_045546635.1 Eubacteriales bacterium | reverse complement strand
CCCTACCCTACAGCATACCTTTCATCTCTTCTACTCCGAGGAGATTATCGCTCTCGGCGGACCCGGCAGCGACGCTGATAGCACCACCGTAATTTCCATTCCACGCAAGGATATCAGCACGGCTCTTGACGGCTCTGTATTCCATCCTGACAGCGGCTCGGAGTACGCCCTTGATACCGAAACCTACGGCCTTGTTTGCGACGCAATTGACAACGCCGATGAGTCGACGGATGACGGTATATCCGAGATCCTCACGAGAATTATAGAGCGTAGCTATGAGTACGGCGAGAAGGAAAGGCATATCTATTTTGCCGAGGATGAATTTGCTCTTGAGCGTGTAGAGGAGTGGCATCTTGACGGCGAGGATATCTCCCATATTATTGATATAGTATTTGAGGAGCTTATCGAGTCCGATCTTACAGTTGACGCCATCAATTCTCTTCCCAATTTTGAGCTTACCGCTATAGTTGATACCCTTAAGGATACCTTCCGCGATGCAAAAGTGGATATGACATTCGTTATCAGCCATTCAAGGCTTTCCGAGGCGAACGTCTCCATTAGAACGAAGAATGATGGCTCTGACGAGCAGCTTGATATCGCACTTACCGTAGAGGGAAATAAGAATGACTCTACCGTTATCCTTGACATATCCTCGAATACCGTTGCAGACGGCAATGAGGAGCGTGACAGCATTAAAATAAGGCTTGATCGCAGAAGCGAGGGAGAAAAAAATAATACCGATCTCACCGTTCTCGTGTCTGATAAAAAGATGCTTGAAATAAACATTTCTCATAATGGTGAAAAAGGCGATTATACCGCAGATTTTTCTACCTACACAGGCGAGATTTCAAGTACGATGAGCTTAGCGGGCAGATTCTTAAGATATAAGTGGTACTCGGGCTATGAGTTCTCCGTCGACAGCCTCTCTGCTGATGGCATTCTCCAACATCCCGACGAACAGCCTATCATCTCCATTATGATGAAGGAAAATCGTGAGGCAAGGGAGCTTACTCCTCCCGAGGCGGATAATCTCTTTACTATGACCGATCAGATGATAGACGAGCTTGTTGCTGGATTTCCCATTAACAGATTTCTTGAAATATACGCCCAGCTTATTGGTGATACGGTGATTTATACCGAGGAGGGGATTCCCGTAATGAACGGCGTTGCGGTAGACCAAATCGCAAATAAACTTGTCAGTTATTTTGAGAAGTACCGTTCCAGAAAGCCGAATGACACCGCTCCCAAAGTTAACAAGATATATTATTATCTTGAGGAGCTGGAGCTTTATTTCCTCATTAGTTATTCTGAAGCCTTTGATACGTATAGCGTGTCACTTTATTATAACCCCGGCGACCTTCTCGATGAATACCATCCTGTAAGGCTTGGCACGGGAGAGATTATCGTTCATGACCTTAAGTATATGGGCTATATTCCTTCGGATTGTAATTATCCTGTAACCGATATTTACGTCTGTACTATATGCGGTCAGGAAATTAAACAACAGGGAAATAAAATATCCGGCCACGGCTACGCGATCAGCGAGGTTGAGTACGAGTACGAGCTTGGCAAGACCGCGAATGCACAGATTACATACTGTATAAAATGCAATAAGATAGAGTCGATCAGATTTGATGATAAATATATTAATTGCTTTAATATGTTTGATCCTCCCGAATTATCGGCTTATTCCGGATCTGAAATCAAGCACCTCGTTCTTCCCGACGCCGTTTTTGAATACGAGGGAATGATTGATTTCAAGTTTTCAAACGGGTCCGGCTTTGAGAATATCCTTTCGCTTAAAATTCCCGAGGGCAGAAGGATAATTGAGGATGAAAGCTTTGATACTGCAAGGAATCTGCAGGTGCTGGTTCTTCCCTCTACTCTGACCGAGATAGAGGACGGTGCATTCACCACGGGCACTGATCTGAAGTACGTTATTTTCCTTGGTACAGAGGAGCAGTGGCAGTCTGTTAATCTTAATGGTTATGCTGAAAAATGGGTAGACGTCAACCTGATTTTTGCACCGAATGGCGTTTCTGCATCCGAAATATATTCACGCTGCCTTGATCTTGACGGAGTGGAAGAGAAGCTTGGCGAGAAGAAAACGCAGACAGAAGGCATTGATGCGGCACTCTCCCTTGCAGATACATATGATAAAGTAAGCCTGGTATATGACGGCAAGGTATCACTTGCGGCATACGATATCACCCTTGATATTCTCGCGGTTGCGGAGGTCGGCGAGGGCGTCAGCACCGTAAGGCTGATCAATCCCGATACCGCCGAGCTGATAGGCGAGCTTGAAATAGACGAGCCTATATCCTCTATGGACTTCGACGGCGGCAGATTGGCTCTCGGCTCCACGTCCTCACAGCGTGTATATATTTATACCGTATCCTCCGCCGAGCTTACTCATTTTGATCTTCCGCAGGAGAGGGGAATAGTAAAGCAGGTATTCGTCGACGGTGACAGCATCTTCGTCCTTATCGGATATACGAACTCTACAACGACGGTTTATTGCTATGCAGCCGACGCAGGCGAGCTTACGAAGATATACGAGGAATACGGACTAAGTGCGGTCTTCCTCCGCGAGCATCATCGTATTCTCGCACAGAGAAACGGCTTCCCGCGATCGGTCTACCTCTTTGATACCGAAGCAGGCAGGCTGCTCTCCTACGTTCATTGTGAATACGCCGATCTTAACACCTTCGATCAGGGCTACGTTTACGATATTTACGATGACATCTACTACGATATCGGTCTTAACCCCCGTCCGTCCCGTCCCGATTTTACCAATGCCACTCTTACGCTTGAAACTGGCGTGTGTGTGATTGCCAACGTCGGTTATACAAGCACCTCTGCCGTTGCTATGGTGTCCGACGGTGCACTTAACGTCAGCCTTGCGGTATCGCTTGGCGACGGTACGGTTCTCTATGATTATTACGCCGAGGAGGCTCTTGCTACAGCGGACGGAGGCGTCTTGGTTTACACGTCTGACGGCTACGGCGTTATTCTCATCGGAAAATAAATCGTTTTTGGATAAAAAAAGCCTCAGACCTTCCTTTCGGTTGGTCTGAGGCTTTTTATCAGCTCTCCTCGGGGTGCTTTGTATTACCCGAGATGGTTTTCTTGAGATCCTCCTTGGGAATAAGGAATCTTCTGATGGCGAAGAGTCCTGCGATACATACGATGCATACGATGTTGCTTACTGCACTTGTATGGTCGATGATAACGTATCTTGCAATAGCGAGGATAAGAACCTCCAGAGTATTTGCGGGAGTAAGGTCGATCAGCATACTTGCGAACTCAAGACCGATTACGATGGTAAGCACGTTGTGTAAGAAGTGGGCGGGATTGGTAAGGTATCCTTCTATCGTGAAGATGTTGATTACCTCGCTTACAATCAGATAGCCCATAGCACACAGGGTTACTATGGCGATAATGATCTCAACCGCCTCGATTATAACGTGTAATATTTTTTCCGCAGCCTTAAACATTGTGTTTCTCCTTGCAATTTTGTCAAAAATAAAATCCAAGGAGTATTTTACAACAAAAGTCGTAATTTGTCAACCGAATTTTTGATTTCTCTTTACTTTAATAATATTTTGTGCTAAAATATATATGTGAAAGTATCGGCAAATCAAGTTTTCAGGAGGGAGAAGATATGTTAGAGGGAAAATTCAAGCTGAAAAGCGAATTTCAGCCCACGGGCGATCAGCCCGAGGCAATCAGAAGGCTGACCGAGGGCATTCTGGCAGGCGAGAGGGCACAGACTCTGCTCGGCGTTACAGGCTCGGGTAAGACCTTTACTATGGCTAACGTTATCGCCAACCTTAACAGACCTACTCTCGTCCTGGCACATAACAAGACTCTCGCGGCACAGCTCTGTACCGAGTTTCGTGCCTTCTTCCCCGAGAATGCGGTGGAATACTTTGTTTCGTACTACGATTATTATCAGCCCGAGGCGTATATTCCCGGCAAGGACGTGTATATCGAGAAGGACGCAATGGTAAATGACGAGATAGATATGCTCCGTCACAGTGCGACGAGTGCTCTTTTTGAGAGGCGTGACGTTATTATCGTGGCGTCGGTGTCCTGCATCTACTCGCTCGGTGATCCCAATGAGTATCAGAGCCTGCTCGTGTCGGTAAGGGTAGGGCAGCAGATGTCCCGTGATGAGCTGGTACGCCGTCTCGTTTCCATCAGCTACGAGCGTAACGACGTCAACTTCGTCCGTAATAAATTCCGCGTTCGCGGTGACACCGTGGAGGTATTTCCCGCATCCAAGCGTGACAGTGCCTTCCGCATCGAGTTCTTCGGTGACGAGATCGATCGCATCAGCAGGGTAAATCCCCTGACGGGCGACGTTTTAGAGCATCTCAGCTACGCTCCTATCTTTCCCGCAACCCACTACGCCGTATCGGACGACCGACGCGAGGCTGCTCTTCAGGAGATAGAGGCCGAGATGCGTGAGCGTGTGGAGTATTTTAAATCACAGAGCAAGCTTATAGAGGCACAGCGTATTGAGGAGAGAACTAAATACGACCTTGAGATGCTTCGTGAGGTGGGCTTCTGCTCGGGCGTCGAGAATTATTCCCGTGTCCTGTCGGGCAGACCCGCAGGCTCGACTCCATATACGCTGCTTGACTATCTTCCGAAGGACTTTATACTCTTCGTGGATGAGAGCCACGTCACTCTGCCCCAGGTTCGTGGTATGAGCGGAGGCGACTACGCCAGGAAGAAAAATCTCGTTGATTTTGGCTTCCGTCTGCCCTCGGCCTTTGATAACAGACCTCTCTTCTTTGAGGAATTTGAGGAGAAGATAGGTCAGACTATATTCGTCAGTGCTACTCCGGGCCCATACGAGAAGCAGGAAAGCTCCTCGGTTGCCGAGCAGCTTATCCGTCCCACCGGACTTATTGATCCAAAAATTGACGTCAGACCGGTAGAAGGGCAGGTGGACGACCTTATCGGAGAGATCCGCACCACTACCGCAAGAGGGGAGAAGGTGCTCGTCACTACAATGACCAAAAATATGGCAGAGGATCTTACCGAGTATCTTTCAACCCACGGAATCAAGGTAAAATATATTCACCACCAGGTTGAAACGCTTGAGCGTATGGAGATCATCCGCGATCTTCGTCTTGGCGAATTCGACGTTCTTGTGGGTATCAATCTTCTTAGAGAGGGCCTCGATATTCCCGAGGTATCTCTCGTTGCAATTCTTGATGCTGATAAGGAGGGCTTCCTCCGTAGCGAGACCTCGCTTATCCAGACTATCGGCCGTGCGGCGAGAAACGTAAACGGCCACGTAATTATGTACGCCGACCGTATAACCGGTTCAATGCGTGCCGCAATTGACGAGACCGAGCGACGTCGCAGCATACAGATGAGGTATAACGAGGAGCAGGGCATTACACCCGAGAGCATTAAGAAGGCGGTTGCCGACGTTATAGAGATCGGCAGGAAGGCAAAGCCCGAGTCGAACAAGAAGCTGACACGCCTCCAGCGTGAAAAGATGATAGAGCAGCTTACCGTCGAGATGCGAGAGGCCGCACGTGCTCTTGAGTTTGAGAAGGCTGCTTATATCCGTGACAGGATAAAGGAGCTCAGGTCGGAGGGGTAAATCCGCCGATCCTTCGTAAAAAAACATTTTATAGCGAAAATGCAAGGAAATACACTAAAATGCAAAGAAATATTGTCATAAAAGGGGCAAAAGTTAATAATTTAAAGAATATTTCGGTCACCATTCCGAGAGATAAGCTGGTTGTCCTGACAGGACTTTCGGGCAGCGGTAAGTCATCGCTCGCCTTCGATACCCTCTACGCCGAGGGACACAGAAGGTTCGTTGAGAGCCTGTCCTCCTATGCCAGAATGTTCATCGGTCAGATGGATAAGCCCGAGGTGGATCTTATCGAGGGGCTTTCTCCCGCCATTTCCATAGATCAGAAGACCACCTCCAAGAATCCCAGATCCACCGTCGGCACGGTCACCGAGATTTACGATTATCTCCGTCTGCTTTATGCCAGGGTGGGTACGCCCCATTGTCCCGTCTGCGGCAAGGAGATAAGACAGCAGTCGCTCGACCAGATAGTTGACAGAATAATGGCTCTGCCCGAGGGAACTCGCTTTATGGTGCTTTCCCCTGTTGTCAGAGCACAGAAGGGTATGCACGAGAAGGTGTTTGCCGACGCAAGAAAGGGCGGATTTGCCAGAGTACGCGTGGACGGAAATATGTACGACCTCTCCGAGCAGATCGACCTTGATAAAAATATAAAGCATAATATTGACGTGGTGCTTGACCGACTTGTACTTCGTCCTGACATTCGCTCCCGCCTTTCGGATTCGGTTGAGTCTGCTATAAAGGTTGCAGATGGCAGAGTCCGTATTCTCGTGGTTGACAGGGATGGTAACGAGGGGGAGGAGCTTGAATTCTCCCAGAAATACGCCTGCGAGGAGCACGGCATCTCCTTTCCTGAGCTGGAGCCCAGAATGTTCTCCTTCAACAACCCTATCGGTGCCTGCCCCGAGTGTGCGGGTATCGGAAATATGCAGCGTATCTCTGAGAAGAAGCTTATTCCCCATAAGCATCTTTCGCTTCGTGACGGCGGTATTGCGGTCAACGGATTTAAAAGTATGACTGAGGATTCCTGGACTGGGCCGCTGCTTGCCAAGGTTGGTGAAAGCTTCGGCTTCACCCTGGATACCCCCCTCGGTGATTACTCGAAGGAGGCTATGCACGCCCTTATGTACGGTACGGGTGCCAGAAGATACAGCGTTACCCGTTATTTCGGTGGCCTCGGCAGAGAGCAGTATACCACCTTTGACGGCATTATCCCTATGATAGAGAAGCGTATGAAGATGCAGGGCGGCGATTATTACCAGGAGTTCGTTGAGGAGGTTGCCTGTCCTGCCTGCCGTGGCAGACGCCTTTCGGATATGGTGCTTGGCGTTACCGTCGGCGGTCTTAATATCGACGAGATATGCAGACTTTCTATTGATAGAATGCTCGCCTTCGTGGAGGAGCTTTCCTTCGGTGAGGAGCAGGCAAAAATAGCTAAGGAGATACTTAAGGAGATCAAGGCACGCTTAAGCTTCCTTGTCAGCGTCGGCCTTGAGTATCTTAATCTTGCCCGTACCGCAGGCACTCTCTCGGGCGGCGAGGCACAGCGAATCCGTCTCGCTACACAGATCGGTTCGGCACTTACGGGCGTTCTCTATATCCTTGATGAGCCCAGCATCGGTC
>JAZQDF010000217.1:0-1588 GCA_045546635.1 Eubacteriales bacterium | reverse complement strand
CCCTGCGGGAATATGCAGATTTATATTATCAAGAACCGCCTCCTCACTATTCTTATAATAGCGGAAGCAAACGTTCTTAAACTCTATCTCGCCGCGAGTGATTTTGTTTTCTGCCAAGGAATTTGTATCGTTTATGTCGATTTTCTCATCAAGCACCTCACAAATTCTGTTAGCAGATGCGATGGCACGGGAGGCGAACATAAAGAGCATTGACACCATCATAAGCGAGGAGAGTATCTGGGTGGTATAGGTGATAAAGGCCGAAAGATCGCCTACGAGCATATCGCCGTCAAGAACGATATTATGTCCCGACCAGATGACCGCAATAACGGTGATATACATAAAGATATTCATAATGGGGCCTGCCCAGATAAGCACCTTAACGGCGTTCATACCGCTGTTTTTAAGATCCGCATTATCCTCGGAGAACTTATCGATCTCATAGTCCTCACGAACGAAGGACTTTACAACTCTGACGTTGGTAACGTTCTCACGAACGGTGGAATTAAGCTTATCAACCTTACGCTGCAGCTTCTCAAATCTGGGGAAGCCGATCCTGATAAGGAGGCCGAGAACGACCAGCATTAAGGGCATTGTTACCGCAAGGATAACCGACAGACTGGGCTTCAGGCTGACCGCCATAATGATACCGCCGATAAGCATACCCGGAGAACGAAGAGCCATTCTGAGAAGCATATTAACGAAGTTCTGCATCTGGGTTACGTCGTTGGTCATTCTGGTGACAAGCGAGCTTGCGGAAAACTTATCTATATTCGCGAAGGAATACTGCTGCACCTTCTCGTACATATCCCGTCTCAGATCTGCGGCGAAATTAACCGATGCCTTGGCACCGAAGTATGCACCCGCAACACCGCCCGTCATCATAATAAGGACGATGGCAATAAGCTTCACCGCCACGCCGATGCTGTCGCCTACCGTAAGGACGTTGTCGTTTGCCTTATTAATAAGCTCGGCAAGGAGGAGGGGCATAAACATCTCGCCTATTACCTCCACTATCATACCTACCGGGCCGAGAATAAAGGAGGTAAGATAGGGCTTTACGTATTTAAACCATCTTTTCATTGGTCATCCTTCCTTTCATACTGCTTCTTAATGTTTGCCTGTAATTTACCGAGGCAGGAAATATATGAGTGAAGCTCGGATTCCGAAAATCCCTCGAACATCGAGCTGTCCGACTGGCAGAACAGCTTATAGGATTTTCTGACCAGCTCTCTTCCCTTCTCGGTAATACGAAGCTCCATATATCTGTTATCCTGACCGAGCGTACGCTCTACGTAGCCATCGGCTTCCAGCTTCTTGATAGCACCCGTCACCGCGGCAGGCGTCACGTCAAGGCGATTTGCCAGCTCCTTCTGCGAGGGGAGCTTATCCTGTCCTGCCAGCTGCATAAGTATCATATGCTGGGTTCTGTGAATCCCAAGACTGCTGACACGGGAATCAATAAGAGCCTTGTGCATACGGCTCGTCTTTAGCATCATACAGACGGCCTCTGAAACCTTTGATTCCATCATTATCCTCCTATTTACTACTAAATAATTAACCACTTAACTATTATACACCATTCACA
>JAZQDF010000216.1:0-1699 GCA_045546635.1 Eubacteriales bacterium | reverse complement strand
GACCGCTTGGCCTCCGACTTTACCGGTGCCATACTCTCCGCCCTGCTGCTCGGCGAGCGTGATTATCTGCCCGATCAGCTGCGTCTTGATTTCAAGCGAATCGGTATATCGCATATTCTCGCCCTTAGCGGTATGCATCTTGCAATACTGTCAATGGGTATCGGTAAGACGCTCTCGCTTATGAAGGTAAAGAAAAAGCCGAGGATAGCAATTATCTCGGCCTTCGTTTTCATTTATATGGCGATAACCGGCTTTTCGGTTTCGGTGGTACGTGCGGGAGCTATGCTTATTCTCTCGTCAGTGCTGTTTCTACTTTCACGGACAAAGGATTCTCTGACCTCGCTTTCGGTGGCGGTGCTTATTATCTGCGTCTTTACACCTCACGCCATAATGGATATTTCCCTATGGCTGTCCGCCCTTGCTACCTTCGGTATCATTGCCTTCTCGGAATTTGTGACCAAGCTTGATATGCCTAAGGGTGGCGTCAGGATGATAATCGGCAAATTCATACTTGCTATACTTGTATCGGTGTTTGCGATCAGCTCTACGCTGGCAGTTTCAACAACCGCCTTCGGCGGCTTCTCAATACTGGCACCGATCACAACGCTTATCTTCTCCTTCCTGGCAGAGATAATAATGTATCTCGGGTGTATTATGCTGATTATCGGCTGGCTGATTCCCGTAGGTTGGCTTATAAAGCCCCTATGCAGTCTTATGACCTGGCTTGCGGGAGTATTTTCGTCTATCAAGATCAGCTACGTTTCATCGAATTTTACATACGTTAAGCTGGCGGTTATCATTTACACCGTAGCCTTCGCTCTGTTACTGATACTGAAGCTTAAGCACCCCAAGACCGCCCTTGGAATTCTTATCGGTCTATACGCGGTATGCACCGTTTTACCCACCGTTGGCAGCATCAGTCAGAATCACACCGAGACGGTTGCATATTATTCGGACTATAGGTGTGATCAGATGCTTGTACGGTCGAAAAACGAGGTCTGCCTCATAAATTCCGCCCAATATAGCAAAAATCTTGCATACACCTCGCTTGATTTTCTCGAGGATGCAAACGTCACTCATCTCGATAAATACTATCTTACCCACTACTCCTGGAGCATTGACGATGAGATCGAGGTGCTGACCTACAACGTCTCGGTTGATAAGATCTATATCCCCGAGCCGCGAAATGAGGACGAGGAGACTATACTGAAAATTCTTTACAAGACCGTTGAGGGTAGCCGCACCGAGATCGTTGTATTCCGAGAATATGAAACGGTGACGGTGGGAGAATATACTGTAAATCTGCTTTATTCAGAGCCCTACGGCAACACATCGATGAACGCCTTTGTCGTAGCCCGTGGCAATGAGGTCTATACCTATATATCATCAGGCCTTCTCGCCACGGATATGGAAGATACGCTGATGAGATGCATATCACTCAGCGATCATCTTATTCTTGGCGATCACGGTAAGAAATACAAGTCGAAAATCTACGTCGAGGAGTGCTATCCCGATCTTGACAGTATTATTATCCACAGCGATAACCTTTTTCTCAAGCAGGATAATATGAAATACTACCTTGACCGCGGCTGCAAAATATATTCACAGCCGGAGGATATTATATATTTTCTCGGCAAATAAAAAGGATACCTACAGGGAGTAAGTATCCTTTTTTATTATATTAAACGTTGAAGAGGAA
>JAZQDF010000215.1:0-3870 GCA_045546635.1 Eubacteriales bacterium | reverse complement strand
TTCCCAAAACGAGACGCCGAGTGACAGGCTTCTCTTTTCGGTATCCCTTTTATCCATGACCGATACAAGGGCGAACTCTCGGTTCATGTTCACTACTGATTTGACGCACGGCGAGAGCCGTAGTCCTCTCTCGCGGTACGGGCGGCATTAGTGCCGCGTCACAGCTTACGCTGCAAGAGCAACAGAATTGTTGTCGTTTATTTTAAGGTTGGACATTATTACGGGATTATCCGGCCCGCCACGCTTATCATACCTCAAAATCCCCGTCGAAACCCTTACGGCCCCATAAGATTTTTTTGGTAAGATTATTATAAACTGTTTTTAATCTTTTGTCAATAGCAAATTATAGAAAAAAGCTTGATATATTAAAAAACGGCGGTTAATGCAAACAATTATTTGCATTAACCGCCAAAATTTTACAGCAAAATACAAATCAAGCCGTTAGACCCCTCGTTAATGATCTTACCAAGCGTCTCTCCAAGCTTCTCTCTTGACTCATCGGGCATATGCGAGAGCTTCGCCGTCATACCGTCGCTGACCATATCGTAAAGTGATCTGCCGAACATATTATACTCCCACACCTTGTCGGGATTTTCCTCAAACTCGCCCTGAAGGAACCTTACCACCTCCTCGGATTGCTCCTCTGAGCCGATAACAGGGCAGAGATCCGCCTTGATTCCCGTTTTGATCATATGAATAGAGTCGGCGTGTGCTGTCACCTTGACGCCGTATCCGTTTGCCTGCTTTACGAGCGTTGGCTCCTCAAGCTTCAGCTCCTTCATCGTAGGCATAACTATACCGTATCCCTTTTCCTCAACGTCAAGCAGGGCAGCCTCGATCCTTTCGTATCTGTCACGGATGTCGGCAAGACGCTTTATAGTTGCCAGCAGCTGCTTCTCGCTCATAACCTCAATGCCGCAGGCCTCGCTTATAATTCTGTAGAACTCGCCGCTGTCTACGGGTATATTGAACTGTGCCACGCCGTCACCTGCATTTACCGAGATACGCTCAAAATTATAGCCCTCGGACAGCTTTTTTTCTATGTCGCCAAGCTTCTCAACACCGTCGGCAAAGCTTCGTATATCTTCAAGTATTCCTGCCTTGAGGGGGTGAGAATCGGGCAGCACCTGTGTCCACTCGGGCATTGTAAAGCTCATTTCACGAACAGGGAACTCGGCCAGCACAAGGGCGAGTATCTCGCGGATATCCTCGGCGTCAAGCTCGGGGCAGCAGACCAGTGCGACGGGCGATCCGTATTTTTCTTCAAGCTCGTGTGCCAGCTCGTGTGCCTCCTCACTGTGAGGATTTGCCGAGTTAAGTATTATGGCAAAGGGCTTGCCCAGCTCCTTCAGCTCTCTGGCGACTCTCTCCTCGGCAGGAATATAGCTATCCCTGGGGATACCTGCAATGCTACCGTCGGTCGTGACCAGCATTGCTATTGTGGCGTGCTCGCCTATAACCTTGCTTGTTCCAAGCTCTGCTGCCTCGGAGAAGGGCATAGCCTCATCCGACCAGGGAGTGATTACCATACGGTTCTCGCCGTTTTCCTCGGCACCGAGAGCTCCGTCTACAAGATAACCCACGCAGTCAACCATCTTTACGCGGAATTCTATTCCCTCGTCCAGCACCACCTTTACCGAGTCGTCGGGGACGAATTTTGGCTCGGTGGTCATAATCATTCTGCCGGATGCACTCTGCGGCATCTCGTCAAGGGTACGCTGACGGTCATATTCGTCCTCGATGTTGGGAATAACCACGCTATCAAGGAATCGGTGAATAAACGTGGACTTGCCCGTCCTAACAGGGCCGACCACACCTATATAAATATCGCCGCCGCCCCTCTTTGCAATATCCGAATAAATGGAATTATCACTCATAATCTTCTCCTTCGATAAAATCTTTCATACAAGCCTATGAGCAATAGCTTCAAAATATCCCGATTTAATAAAAAAAGGTAAAAAACGCAGATTGTCATACGTTTTTCACCTTTTTTCTTTGCTTTATACCATATTATGCCTTGTTGGCAGAGCCGAACAGCTCGATCTTCTCGCGAACGGTTGCCTTGATAGCTTCAGTACCTGGAGCAAGAAGCTTTCTGGGATCAAAGCCCTTACCCTGAAGGTCCTTGCCCTCCTCAATATAGGTTCTGGTTGCTGCCGCGAAGGAAAGCTGGCACTCGGTGTTTACGTTGATCTTGGATACGCCGAGAGAAATTGCCTTCTTGATCATATCGGCAGGAATACCTGTACCGCCGTGAAGAACGAGGGGCATATCGCCGGTCTGCTGGCTGATGGCCTCAAGAGTCTCGAAGGAAAGACCGGGCCAGTTTGCGGGATACTTGCCGTGAATATTACCGATACCTGCGGCGAGCATTGTTACGCCGAGATCTGCGATCATCTTGCACTCTGCGGGGTCAGCACATTCGCCCGCACCGATAACGCCGTCCTCTTCGCCACCGATAGAACCAACCTCGGCCTCGAGGGAGATGCCCTTTGCGTTACAAACAGCAACCAGCTCCTTGGTCTTTTCGATGTTCTCGTCGATGGGGTAGTGCGAGCCGTCGAACATTACGGAGGAGAAGCCTGCCTCGATGCACTTGTATGCGTGCTCGTAGGAGCCGTGGTCGAGATGAAGGGCAACGGGAACTGTGATGCCGAGTCCCTCGATCATACCCTCAACCATACCGACGATGGTCTTATAGCCGCACATATACTTGCCTGCACCCTCGGATACGCCGAGAATAACGGGGGAGTTCATCTCCTGTGCGGTAAGAAGAATGGCCTTGGTCCATTCAAGATTGTTGATGTTAAACTGGCCAACAGCATAGTGGCCCGCTTTTGCCTTGTTAAGCATTTCCTTAGCAGAAACTAACATTATGTATCTCCTTGATAAATAAATTTTTAACAATTATCATTATATCAAATCAAATGTGAAAAATCAATCCCTATTTTAAATTTATACGCAAAAAGAGAAAATATTTTATAAACCTCTTGCATTTTTCCCTTTCATAGTGTAAAATAAATGATATAAAAATGAAAATGGATTAATATGCCCTTTAAGGAGTAAGAAAATGATTGACATCAGATTTTTAAGAGAAAATCCTGAGGCCGTTAAGGAAAACATCAGGAAAAAATTCCAGGATTCCAAGCTTTCCCTTGTTGACGAGGTTATTGCTCTCGACGAGGAGCTTCGTCAGAATAAGAAGCGTGCAGACGATCTCAGAGCAAACAGAAATAAGATCTCCAAGTCCATAGGTATGCTTATGGGACAGAAGAGATTTGAGGAGGCAGAGGAGGCGAAGAAGCTTGTTGCAGAGCAGGCTGCCGAGCTTACCGCTTGCGAGGCGAAGGAGGCCGAGCTTTCCGAGCGTGTTACCAAGATTATGATGGTCATCCCTAACATCATCGATCCCTCCGTTCCCATTGGTAAGGATGACTTCGAGAACGTTGAGGTAGAACGCTTTGGCGAGCCTCTTACCCCCGATTTTGAGGTTCCTTATCACACCGATATTATGGAACGCTTCTGCGGTATTGACCTTGACTCCGCACGTCGCGTTGCAGGTAACGGATTCTATTACCTTATGGGTGATATCGCGAGAATTCACTCTGCTGTTATTTCCTATGCACGCGACTTTATGATCGATCGCGGCTTTACCTATTGCATTCCTCCCTATATGATCCGTGCGGGCGTTGTGACAGGTGTTATGTCCTTTGCCGAGATGGAGGCTATGATGTATAAGATTGAGGGTGAGGATCTCTATCTTATCGGCACCTCCGAGCATTCTATGATCGGTAAGTTCATTGATCAGATCGTTCCTGAGAGCGAGCTTCCTTATACACTCACCTCCTATTCTCCCTGCTTCCGTAAGGA
>JAZQDF010000214.1:0-6358 GCA_045546635.1 Eubacteriales bacterium | reverse complement strand
GGCTGTGGCAAGACCACTCTCGTGTCTATGATACCCAGGCTTTACGACGTGGACTCGGGCGAGGTGCTTGTGGACGGCGTTAACGTTAAGGAATATTCGCTGGAGCATCTCCGTGACGGCATAGGTATGGTTCTGCAGAAGAATCTTCTCTTCTCGGGCTCTATCGGCTATAATCTCCGTTGGGGTGACGCCAATGCCACGGATCAGGAGATGATCAGGGCGGCCGAGCATTCTGCCGCACATAAGTTCGTTTCCACCTTCTCCGACGGCTACGATACCGCACTTGATAAGGGTGGCTCGAATCTTTCGGGAGGTCAGAAGCAGAGGCTTTGTATCGCAAGAGCACTGCTTAAGAAGCCTAAAATTCTTATTCTCGACGACTCCACCAGTGCGGTGGACACCGCAACCGAGGCACAGATCCGTCAGGCGTTTGCCACCGATCTGCCCGACTGCACCAAAATTATCATTGCCCAGCGTATCAGCTCGGTGAAGGACGCCGACAGCATTATCGTCCTTAACGATGGACGTATTACGGGTGTAGGCACTCACGAGCAGCTGCTTCAGTCTAACGAGGAATACAGCGAGATCTACTACTCGCAGATGGATAGAAAGGAGGCGTAATATATGGCAAGAAATCTTGATGAGCTCAAAAAGCAATATAACAGCGTCTCCCACGGCGTGTCTCTTCGTGGCGGAGGCCCGGGTAACAAGCACGGCGTGAGGGGGAAGGGCAAGCCCAAGAATATGGGCAAAACCGTCAGCCGTATTCTTTCCTACGTTGGAAAATACAGGCTCCGTCTCTTCTTTGTCTTCCTTTGTATGCTTCTCACTACGGTAAGCTCGCTTTGTGCAGGCTACCTTATCGCACCTATCATTAACCGCATCACCCTTGCGGTAAATCCCGAGGCAGTCCTTGAGCCCAGCGTGCTTGAGATAGCCGCGGATAAGATTATCGAGGCCTTCGCATCCACACCCTTTATCTCATCTCTTATGGTCAATACCGCGGCGGAGGTAACCGTCTACGTTCTTGCCGCCCTTATAATTCTCGGCACGGTATACAGCATATCCGCCTTTGGCAGCTATATCCAGGGCAGGCTTATGCTCTCGGTATCCCTGAATTCTATCCAGGCCATCAGGGACGATCTCTTCCGTGCTCTCCAGCGTCTGCCCGTCAGATATTTCGACTCTCATCCTACAGGCGAGATAATGAGCCGATTTACCAATGACGTTGATAACATCGACGTTATGCTTAATAACTCTCTGACCTCCATCGTCAGCGGCGTTATTTCGCTTGCAGGCACCTTTATCTTTATGCTTACCACCAGCATCTGGCTCACCCTTATCACCGTCTTGTTCCTTCCGCTTCTTCTTATGGCGGCGGGTACTATCGCGAAGAACTCCTCGAAGTATTACAGTGCACAGCAGTCGGCTCTCGGTGCGGTAAACGGATATATTGAGGAGACCATCAGCGGCCAGAAGGTGATCAAGGTATTCAATCACGAGGACGAGTGTATCGACGAGATGAGCCTTCTTAACGAGGATCTTCGTGATAAGCAGGAGAAGGCACAGTTCTGGGGCGGTGTTACAGGCCCGATTATGCATAACATCAGCCTCATCTCCTATGCAGTCACTCTCGGCGTTGGCGGTATTCTCGTAGTCACCAGCGGCTTTACTCCGGGTGCACTTACGGTATTTGCCAACTACTCTAAGCAGTTCTCTATGCCCATAAGCCAGCTTTCTCAGCAGGTATCTACTCTCTTCGCAGCCCTTGCGGGTGCAGAACGCGTCTTTAACGTTATGGACGAGGCACCCGAGGCTCCCGACGCCCAGGATGCCATTGACGAGCCTATTAAGGGACACGTTATTATGGAGAACGTCAGCTTCGGCTATGATCCCGATAAGATCGTTCTTAAGAATATATCCCTTTATGCCCGTCCCGGTCAGAAGATCGCCTTCGTCGGCTCTACGGGTGCAGGCAAGACCACTATAACGAATCTGCTTAACCGCTTCTATGATATAGAGGAGGGCAGCATTACCATCGACGGCAAGCCCCTGAAATCCTACAGGCGTGATTTCCTCCGTCAGAATATTGCTATGGTTCTGCAGGATACTCATCTCTTTACGGGTACGGTTATGGAGAATATCCGCTACGGCCGTCTTGATGCTACCGACGAGGAGGTTATTGCCGCCGCAAAGACCGCAAGTGCTCACAGCTTTATTATGAGACTTGAGCACGGCTACGATACCGTGCTTGAGGGCGACGGTGCCAATCTCTCTCAGGGCCAGCGTCAGCTTCTCAATATCGCAAGAGCGGCTCTGTCCAAGGCCCCCATCCTCGTTCTTGACGAGGCAACCTCATCGGTTGACACCCGTACCGAGCGTCATATAGAGCGTGGTATGGACAGACTTATGCAGGACAGAACGACCTTCGTTATCGCACACAGACTCTCCACCGTCCGCAATTCCAATGCAATAATGGTTCTTGAGCGTGGCGAGATTATCGAGCGTGGCGATCACGAGGATCTCCTTTCGCAGAAGGGCAGATATTACGAGCTTTATACAGGTCTTAAGGAGCTTGACTGATACTGAAATTTATAGCAGCCTCTGTTTTTTTGGGGCTGCTATTTTTATATTGACAAAAAAATATATGTATGATAAAATTATTTTAGTAAAGGGTGAAACCTTTTACCACTTTTTGGTGTCTATATAGGTGAAGACATAAAAGGAGGATATGTTTATGAAAAAATCAATCGGTTTATTACTTGTAATTTTCATTATTTCCGCAATGCTTCTCGCATCCTGCTCGGCTGCACCTAACCTCGGCGGATCTGATATGGGGGGTAGCTTCGGAGGTATGTTCGATGGCGGAGGCTATGCGGACAGTGCTCCAGAGGCAGATAAGGGCGGTGTATCGGGCGACAGCTCCTTTGACGCTCCCACGGACGCAGCACCCGAAGGCGGCGAAGGTAGTGAAGGCGGGGCAGAGGGTGACACCGTTGATCCCTCCGAGAAGCCCGATCAGGTTTATCTTCCATCGGGTATGATAACCGCAGGTGCCTGGAATGATAACGAGCATTATACCGCCTGGCTTGAGCTCTTCAATCAGGGCGAGGGCAGCAACGGCAAATTCTATTCCTACAATACCCCCGGCTATTCCTGGGGCTACAACTCGCTTAACAGAATAAAGGTATCCGTTTCCGACGGCAAGGCCGTTGCAGGTGCCTCCGTCGTTGCTACCGATGCAAATGGAGCGGTTCTCTTTAAGGCTGTTACAGACGCCGAGGGTAATGCATATCTCTTTACCGACGTGGCAGAGGGCAGTATCACCGTCACCAGCGGAGATGCAAGTGCGACTGCCTCCTTTACGGCAGAGGAGCGTGATCTGACGGTTGACCTTACCGACTCGGCAGAGAAGCTTAACGTAATTGAAATTATGCTCGTCGTTGACGTAACGGGCTCAATGGGTGACGAGATCAGCTTCCTTAAGGCAGAGCTCTCTGACGTGATCAACCGCATTGCCGCAAATGACAAGGACACCGTCATAAAGCTTGCGATGCTCTTCTACCGCGATACCGACGATAGGGTGCCCTTCGATTACTACGATTTCACCGACGTTACCGACAGCACGAATCTCTCTATTCAGCAGGCTGCCCTCAATTCTCAGTATGCCAACGGCGGCGGTGATTATCCCGAGGCTGTTGACGAGGCTCTTAATATAGCTGTTAATAAGCAGTGGAGCACAGGCTCTACCACGAAGATCATCTTCCACGTTCTCGACGCACCCGCACATAACGGTGAAAAATACGCGACAAAGCTTGTGAACGCTACAAAAACCG
Organism: Eubacteriales bacterium; assembly: GCA_045546635.1. GTDB lineage: Bacteria > Bacillota > Clostridia > Oscillospirales > CAG-272 > UBA1740. The sequence continues at coordinate 2,522 of JAZQDF010000214.1, read as the reverse complement.
CGGCGGAAAAGGGAATTCGCATCTGCCCCGTCATTTGCAGCGGTGCTGCCGAGGTTACCGAGTACACTATGCGACAGGCAGCCATCTACACGGGCGGAACCTTTATCTTCGTAACCGATGATTCGGGTATCGGCGGCTCTCACCACGATCCCGACCTTCCTAACGTGACCGTCGAGCTGCTTAATTCTATGATGGTTCGTCTTGTAAAGCTCTACCATACGGGTATCTACGAGCCGCCTGTTTATTGGAAGGAAGATCCTAATCTTGCAACTAAATAATCCTTTGCAGCTGCCCTTATTCGGGCATAGCTTCATACAAATGGGCGGGCCTATGACTCGCCTTTTTGTTTTTTTAAAAAAAGAAATAAGCTATCGTTACCGTATAATTGCCGAAGGCAATCCTGTATGAATGTATTTTTTTGGTAGTAAAATTCTTTTATTCTCTTTTCTTGTCTTGTCTTATCTTCTCTTCTCTTATCTTCTCTTATCTACTCTGATCTTATCTATTCTTATCTGTGGCAACCATTGGTTGCCAAAATGGGCTGAAGGTCGTTGAAAATACTGAACATTGGCAAGACGAAAATGACACGCACATCCCTCGGCAAGCCCCCGCTGAGCCTTCGCAGGCAGATAGGCAGGCGTTGGCAGACCGACGGGGGCAGGATGAGATGGCTCCGCAGGGCTCGGCCGTATCGGTTGCTCTTGGACGGTTGCATTTGAGTATGGGATGAAAAGTGCCTGTAGCACCCGCACCGTCACGCTCTCCTTCAACTTTTCCACATAATGCTCATCAGCGAATTAAAAAGGCGAGTCCTTTTGGACTCGCCATAATCTTTATTTATGCAAGCTTCTGAAGTGCCTTCTCAATTCTGCCAAGCGACTCTGCCTTGCCGATAACCTCCATAATCTCGGTTGCACCGCCGGGGGTTGCGGTCATACCCGAAACTGCAATACGGATGCACCACATAAGAGTACCCGTCTTGATCGCAAGCTTCTCTGCAATAGGCATAAGTGAGGCGAAGAGGGTGTCGTTATCAAAGCTGTCTACGTCGGAAAGCACAGCCACAGCCTCGCACAGAACGGTCTTAACGATCTCATAGTCGTTTATCTTGTTCTTCTTGTTGAGGAACAGCTCCTTCTCGTATTCGGGAAGGGTGATGAAGAATGCCATTCGCTCGTTTATCTCGGACAGCTTCGCAATTCTTGTCTTAAGAAGAGCAAGCATTCTTGCCTTGTTGATATTCTCGGGTATCTCAACCTTGATGAATCTCTCGATAAGTGCTGCAAACCTATCGTCATCAAGCTTGTGAATATACTCACCGTTGAACCAGAGCAGCTTTTCAAAGTCGAATACAGAGGGTGACTTGGAAACGCCGTCAATGGTAAATGCTTCCTTCAGCTCATCGAGAGTGAAGAACTCCTGCTCGCCACCCTTGGGGCACCAGCCGAGAAGCGAGATGTAGTTGATAATAGCCTCGGGAAGATATCCGTCTGCTACAAGATCCTGGAAGGATACGGCACCGTGACGCTTGGACAGCTTGGAGATATTGCCCTCCGCATCCTTACCCATAAGCAGGGGAAGGTGAACGTAGGTAGGTCTCTCCCAGCCGTATGCATCATAGAGAAGCACGTACTTGGGTGTAGAGGTAAGATACTCCGAGCCTCTTACAACGTGCGTAACGCCCATAAGATGATCGTCAATTACGTGACAGAAGTTGTAGGTAGGATAGCCGTCGGCCTTCATAAGGATCTGATCCTGCAGCTCCTCGTTATTCATAGAAATATCGCCGAAGACCTCGTCGTGATAGGTGGTCACACCCTCGGTGGGCATCTTCTGTCTGATAACGAAGGGAATGCCTGCGGCAAGATTTGCCTCTACCTCCTCCCTCGAGAGATTGCGGCAATGTCTGTCGTAGCCGCCTACCGCATCCTCCTCGTGCAGCTTCTCAAGACGCTCCTTGGTGCAGAAGCAGTAGTATGCGTGTCCCATTTCAACGAGCTTCTTTGCATACTCCATATAGATCTCCTTACGCTCGGACTGAACGTAGGGGCCGTGATCACCGCCAACGTCGGGACCCTCGTCCCAGAGAAGACCTGTCATATTAAGGGTGGACTTGATAACGTCGGTAGCCCCCTCAACAAGTCTCTCGCGGTCGGTGTCCTCGATTCGAAGGATGAATCTGCCTCCGTCGTGCTTACCGATAAGATAGGAATAGAGTGCTGTCCTGAGGTTGCCTATATGCATATAGCCTGTAGGGCTGGGTGCGAATCTGGTTACTGTCATTTTATTTGCTCCTTTTGACAAACATATTAATACATCCTACATTTTAACACAAAATTAATATTTAGTCAATCCAAATATGTAAAATTATTTGACATTCTGTGATAAAATATGGTAAAATAAATTAATGAAATGTTAAAGCGGAGGAAAATATGCTAAGAACTTCCTTTTCAAAATATCTTACGGCATTCGTAACGATTATCCTGCTCAGCTTTATTATCCTGTCGGGAATAATTACCGCT
>JAZQDF010000213.1:0-2037 GCA_045546635.1 Eubacteriales bacterium | reverse complement strand
GGCCTCCGACTTCTCAAGACAGCCCTTTATACCCATAATGTGTGCGGGATTGTGAAGGGGTGCGTACACGATGCATTTCTCTACTGCCGAAAGAACCTCGTCGGAAAGAAGAACCGAATCTGCAAAATACTGACCGCCGTGAACTACCCTGTGTCCTACGGCCTCGATCTCACTGATTGAGGAGATGCAGCCCACGGTGGGATCTACAAGAGTTTCGACAAGCAGCTTCATTGCCGCAGAATGATCGGGAAGCGGAGCCTCCTTAATGTACTCTGCCTTGCCGTCGCACTTGTGAATAAGTCTTGAGCCATCGATACCGATTCGCTCACAGTTGCCCTTCGCAAGAACGGCCACGGTTACCGTATCGAGAAGCTGATACTTAAGCGAGCTTGAGCCCGCGTTAATTACTAATACCTTCATAAATAATCTCCTTTTTGGTTTTACAAAAAGATTATACACTAACGGAGAAGATTTATCAAGACGTTTGAAGGAAAAATATTGGGAAAGGATAACAAAAATGAAGGTTGTCGCTATCATTTCTGAATACAACCCGTTTCACAACGGACACGAGTATCAGATAAGCAAGCTTCGTCAGATGCTCGGCGATGATATCGCCGTTGTTGCGATTATGAGCGGCAACTATACCCAGCGTGGCGAGGTTGCGGTCGCTGACAAGACGGTTCGGGCCCGTGCCGCCGTTGAGTGCGGCGTAAATCTCGTGTTAGAGCTTCCATTCCCCTACTCTATGTCCAGTGCTGAGTTCTTTGCTAAGAGCGGAGTACGTATAGCCCACGAAATCGGCGTGGTTGATTACCTTGCCTTCGGCAGCGAGAGCGGTGATATCCGCCAGCTTACCGACATTGCAGCAATAATGCAAAGCGATGAGTACTCGCTTATGCTTGACACCCTTGCCGCAGACCCCGACTACAGAGATTACGGCTATCCCGAGCTGTGTCAGGCATCTCTTGAAAGGGTGTACGGCAGAGATATATCGAGAGAGTCTCTGTCTCCCAACAACATTCTTGCAATAGAGTATATTAAGGCGATCTCCTCTCTCGGAAGCACCATAACCCCCATCACTGTAAGACGCGAGGGGGCAGGATATCTTGATATAATCAACCCTATGGCAGCGTTCCAGAGTGCAAGTGCAATTCGCCAGGAGCTTGAGGCAAAAAATGCTTCTGCCCTTGATTATGTCCCACTTTACGCGAAAAAAATTTATACCGAAGCTATGTCGGACGGCAAGATGCCCTCTGATGCATCCCGCCTTGACTATAGCGTAATAGCATCATTCAGATTAAATTCACCCACGCTGCATCCCGATATTCAGGATGCGTCGGGTGGTTTATATAACCGCCTCTGCGACTTAAGTGCAGAAGCGAACAGCATATCCTCATTGACGGCTATGGCCGAGACAAAAAAATACACCAAGGCGAGAATCAGGCGTGCAATATGGAACACCTTCTTCGGCGTTACCTCCTCCGACGTAAGGGCACTTCCCTCTTATACCCAGGTTCTTGCAATGGACAGGATCGGTCGGGCTGTGCTGCGGGAAATAAAGAGAAGAAGCGACTTCCCTGTCATTACCAAGCCTGCCTCCTACAAGGAGCATTCTGACGAGGTGATAAGACAGTACGAGCTTTCCCTACGGGCAGATTCGGTGTATCAGCTGACGCTTAAAAAGCCGAATTCAGGCCGTTTTTCCCTTACCTTCACGCCTTATGTAAAGGACTGATGATTTTTGCGAAAAATTCACCCCATCGAACTGTGTCGAAGCTATTTACATAGCAGGTAAGCTTTGATATTATATTAATGGGGTGGACGAGCCAACCGTCATTTTCAAATATTACGAAAGGAGTAAATATTTATGTTAGATTTTGAAGGCGTAACACTTGATGAGTTTGTCGAATATAAGGGCAGACCCATCGTACGTCACGGCGATGATATTTTCTACGGCGACCTGTCGGATAAATATTACGTCTATATGATGATTATGTCGGAAAAGAAGTCCCCCAAGAAGTCGGAGGCCAAGCGGTC
>JAZQDF010000212.1:0-6599 GCA_045546635.1 Eubacteriales bacterium | reverse complement strand
TTTTTTATATTTTTTTGCAAAGGAGAGAAGAGCAGCCCCACTGTCGGGGTGAAAAATATGGCTTTGATCTGCTGCTTCGGACAGCACGAGACAGCCCTTTTTTCTCGCCTCGCCAACGAATTCAAGTCCGCTTCGGCTCCTGCCGTGAAGTGCAATAAAAAGATCCCCCGACCGAAGCTGACGAGAGTCGGTAGACACGGCTTTTACTATCGGATTCTCCTTACTTAGCATAACGCCGCCCGTTGCCCTCGCAATTTCGGAGAGTCTCATAGGTATTCCTAAATTTACCCGCATATTATTTAGCCTCGCGTCGCTTTTTAAGTGCTGCTTCGATTATCTTACGCTCGTCGAAGGGATGATAGCCGCTTTTGTCGATATTATATTTTTCGGGGCCCTTGCCGATTATGGCGACGATATCATTATCCTTGGCCACAAGGATAGCAGAGGTTATTGCTGCCTCGCGGTTCTCTCTGATTTCATAGCTTCCGCCTTCGAAGCCTGAGATAATGTCTGCAATGATCATTTTTATATCCTCGCCTCTCGAATTGTCGGCGGTGACTACTATTCTGTCGGCGTATTTTTCTGCAATTCTTGCCATCTCAGGTCGCTTCCGCCTATCTCTGTTGCCGCCGCATCCGAAAACAACGGTAAGGCGGCGACCTTTCTTTATTTGATTAAGCTCCTTGAGGATACTGCAAAAGGCCTCGGATGTGTGTGCATAATCTATTATTACCGATATTTCATCATTTATAATCTCATATCTTCCATCGACAGGCTTTGCATTTGCCAGAATTTCCTTAACGCGGCAGGGGCGGATGCCCATATCTATGCACACCGCTGCTGCAAGCATCGAGTTGTAGGCGTTATAGATGCCGGCAAGGGGAAGCTTCATTTTGAAGGAAAAATCCTTGCCGTGATAGGTATAGCTTATTCCGTCAAAGCTATGATTTTCAATATTTGACGCCCAAACCTCCCCACGCCAGAGTATTCCCGCCCCGATCCTTTTGCCTTGCGACAGGGAGTAGTCTCGCCGTCCGTATTCGTCGTCTATATTAAAGACCGAGCAGACGCATTGTGAAAACAGCTTGGATTTTGCAATGAAATAATCCTCCATATTCCCGTGAAAGTCAAGATGCTCGGGCGAGAGGTTGGTGAATACACCGTAGTCGAATTTGATGGGTGCAACCTTATCGAGCGACAGGGCGTGGCTGGATACCTCCATTATTACGGCGTCGCATTTCTCTTCCTCCATTCTGCGAAGCGATGAGTAGAGAAGGGGAGGATCCGGGGTGGTCATTGAGTAATTTTCGTCTGTTATCACCCGCCCGCCGATCTCAATTTTGCCGGTACCGATAAATCCGACCTTATAGCCCTCGGACGTGAGAATTTCCTTTATAAGCGATGCAGTCGTGGTCTTCCCGTTTGTGCCGGTTATACCGATGATCTTCATTTTGTCTGCGAAAAAACCCTCGTATCTGCAGAAGGCATTTGCCGTGGCGAGTCTTGGGTTTTCTACCAAAATACGAGAGATATTTTCGGGCAGTATTGCTTTTTCATCACAAATGACAGCCAGCGGAGGATCTTGTGCATCGGATATATCGGGTAGCTTATCCGAGTTTGGAATAACTAAAATATCCCGTTTTCCCGCCTTACTTACGTCGGTTGTGATACCGCAAATCTCAGCCTCGTCATCCACCTCGCAGATGATGTATTCCTCGCGATATATTATATCTTTTATTTTCATATTATCACCTAATCCTCGTAGCCCCGGTTTATTGCACGAATGACGATCACGCTTCCTCGCTTCGTCTTGCTACCTGCCGGCAGCGATTGCACGCTAACGATGTCAAATGCATCCGGCTCGGTCGCACCTGCACCGGATAGCCTGATATTCAGTCCCGCATTCATAGCCTCTCGTATTGCGTCGGTGAGCTTCATTCCTACAAGACTTGGAACTGTAACCGTATGGGAATCTTCGTTCGATGTATAAAGAATTATTTTGGACAGGGCGGTCGTAATGACGTCGCCGCCCGAGGGGGTCTGGCCTACTACGGTGTCACCGTCTCCTACTATTTCATATTCTATTTTTGCTTTGCCTAGCTTTTCGGTGGCAGTATTAATATTCATCCCGATATAGCTATCCACCGTATAATTTATCTGCTCGGCAGAGGATCTGTATTCAAGATAGGGAAGCAGCTTTTCCATCAGCATCGAAACGTAGGGAGCTGCAACAACGCTTCCGTATTTTACGTTGGAGGTCGGCTCATCAACGACAATTATCATAGATATTCCGCTGTCGCCGTTTATGGCGTAGGCGACGGTAGAGCCAATTCTGAGGTATGAATTTCCGTTCTCGTCAAGCAGGTCGAATTTTTGCGACGTTCCTGTTTTTGCGGCAATATCATAGCCCGAAACACCTGCGTTCTTTGCTCCCCCGTCACCGCTGACGCCCTCGACGAGATACTTCGTCACAAGATCCGCCACGTCCTCCGATACCACCTGCCGTCTGATCTCTGTCTCGTGCTGCGATATTATCCTGCCATCCGAGTCTATGACCTTGTCTACAACGTATGGGGTAACGAGCTTGCCGCCGTTTGCAACTGCAGAAATTGCACGAAGGTGGTTTATCACCGAAACCTTAAATCTCTGGCCGAAGGATGCGGTTGCAAGCTCGGTTGATCCTATGCTTTCTTTTTTATGAAAAATGGTTGACGCCTCGCTGGGAAGATCAATTCCGCTTTTCTCAAAATAACCGAATTTCTCCACGTAGTCATAAAAATTATCCGCCCCGACAGCCTGTGATATAGTCATCATACAGGGGTTGCAGGACATCTGCAGACCGTATGCCAGGGTAAAGCCCGAGCCGTGTCCTGTGGTCTTATGGCATCTGATACGCCAGCCGCCGATCTGCATATAGCCGTTGCAGGAATAGCGAGAGGTCTCGCTTGCCGCTCCAAGATCAAGGGCGGCTGATACCGTCACGATTTTGAAGGTAGAGCCGGGCTCGTAGGTCTCGCTTACCGCCTTGTTAGACCACATTATCTGCATAAGCTCGCTTTTGTAGGTCTTGTATTCCTCCGTTCCCGGAAGGTATCCCGACTCGTTAAGCTTTCTCTGGGACTCTGAGTCGAGGGTAAAGGGATCGTTGGGATCAAAGGGAGTGGTGGTTGCCATACCGAGTATAGCACCGCTTGACGTATCCATAACCACGCCTGTCACACGGTTCATCGCCCCGTGGTTTACTCTGGCCAGCTCTATTACCGCTTCAAGCTCGCTTTGTATATATGAATCTACGGTGGTGACGATGCTGTATCCGTCCTCGGCAGGAAAATAATCCGAGTATTCGGTGTCAAGAGTTCTGCCGCCTGCATCCTTGGCGTAGGTGTAATAGCCATCGGTACCCGAGAGAATATCGTCATAGTAGTATTCGAGCCCGTATAGCCCCTGATTATCGCTTCCTACAAAGCCGAGAAGATGTGCCGCCAGCGTTCCCGAAGGATAGAAGCGAGAGCTTTCTGCCTCGCAGAGAACGAGATGCTCAAGCCCTGCATTTCTTATAAAATCAAGAACGCGGCTATGCTCATACTCGCTTGCCGCCTTTTTAATTGTAACGTCCAGGACGGAGGAGCTCTTTATTTTCTCGTAAATTCTGTCCTTATCAAGCGATAATAACGGAGCCACGCCGTCGGCTATGATCCTGGCGTAATCCTTTCCGTCGGATTTTTCGGCGGCTTTTATATCTCTTGTTGATACGAATATTCTCCATACGGTATTGCTACCCGCAAGGAGATTCATATTGCTGTCATATATTTTTCCACGCTCTGCCTTAAGCACAGAGGAGGTGGTCACCTGGTCGTAGGTTTTACTTTTATAATAATCGAAATTCAGATAATCAAGCCTGAAGACGTTAAAAAGCAAATAAGAGGCGGACAGGGCAAAGATCAATAGTATTGCCGTCAGCCTTTTGTTTGTTATTTTCTTTATTTTACCGCTCATTTTTCTCCTCAAAATAAAAATATAGCGACAGACCTTAGTCCATCGCTATATCTTATTTATTTGCTCGCCAAAATATGAGCGAATATTCTAATTAGTTGAAATCAACCTCGGCAACGTTAAGCTCGATGTTATCCTGCTGAAGCTCGCTTGCGGGAGCAGGGCCGGACATAGCTCTCACACCGATAAGCACGAAGGAGAGGATGAAGGCACAGGCAACAGCCGCGGTGAAGAATGCGGATGCAGAGGCACGAAGAGGAAAGGCTTTGATGGTCTTGTCCTTAACGGGTGCCTGCTTGATGGTAAGCTTCTCGTCAACGAAGGAGATTACGCTGGAAACCGCGGTCTCGCTCTTGGTAACGGCGGTCTTTACCGCAACGGGAAGGGAAGAGGAGGTTTCAGGCTTCTTGGTATTGGCTGCCTTCATAAGCATAAACTCGCCAAGAGTATAAGCATTGCCATCCTCAGCAACGGTGAATCTCTGCTTCATATTCTCATAAAGTCTGTCGTAGGTATTTGTTGTGGTAGTCATTTTCTTATCTCCTCTTACAATTTTTCTGCTACGCGAAGCTTTGCACTTCGTGAGCGTGGGTTGAATTCCAGCTCCTCTGCAGATGGCAGAATGGGCTTTCTTGATATTTCCTTAATGATTGGTTTTCTGCCGCATACGCAGATGGGGAAGTCCTTCGGACAGGTGCATCCGCCAAGGTAGGATTTGTACGCCTGCTTCACTATTCTGTCCTCCAGCGAGTGGAAGGAGATGATAGCGATTCTGCCGTCGGGTACGAGGTGTGAGATAGCCGAGTCGATCATAGGCTTGATTGAGTCAAGCTCGCCGTTAACCTCGATCCTGATAGCCTGGAAGGTTCTTTTGGCGGGGTGGGGGCCGTCCGCTCTGGCTGCACTTGGAATAGCACTCTTTATGATCTCGCTAAGCTCGTGTGTGGTGGTTATTGGTTTTTCTTTGCGGTATTTCAGAATGGCAGAGGCAATTCTGGGGGCGAATCTCTCCTCGCCGTAATCATAGATGATTTCCTTGAGCCTTTGCTCGGTATATTCGTTGACGACCTCGTACGCCGATAGGGGAGAGTCTGTGTCCATCCTCATATCCAGCCTTGCATCGTGCATATAGCTGAATCCGCGGTCGGGGGTGTCAAACTGGTAGCTGCTGCAGCCGAGATCGGCGAGCACGCCGCCAAGATTAGTAATATTAAGCTCCTTAATAACTCTGTCGAGGCTTGAAAAGTTCTCGTTAATGAAGGTTACCTTATCAAGATAATCCTTAAGTCTTTCCTTCGCCGCGGCAATTGCATCCTTGTCGCGGTCAAAGCAGATCAGTCGGGATTCGGGACCGAGTCTCTTGGCTATCTCCAGCGAGTGACCACCGCCGCCGGCAGTCGCATCTACGTATGTGTAGCCGTTCCTGATATTCAAGGCCTCAATACATTCGAAAAGGAGAACCGATACGTGTGAAAAGCTGTTCATTAATCAATAATCCTTTCCGATGGGGAATTACATTTTATTGTTGGAAAGCAGCTGGCGGATAGCCTCGCGGTTGCGATTCTCCTCACGCTTCTTCCAAAGCTCCTCGCTCCATACGTTGATGGTCTTGGAGGCACCGACGAACACGGCGTTCTTATCGATCTTCGCGTGGAGCATATGCTTGTCCTCGAGAAGAATTCTGCCGCTGCTGTCGGGGGTACATTTGAGAGCGTAGGACATAAAGTATTCTCTTGCAAATTCGCTGTCCGTGTCGGGAAGGCTGTTGAGTCTTGCCATAAAGCTTTCCCATTCGCTCTCGGGATAAATGGTGAGGCAGTCTTCAATGCTTCTCGTAATGTAAAAGCTCTCGCCAAGCTCTTCGCGGAACTTACTTGGGATAAGTATTCTTTTCTTAGCATCAAACGAATAGGTGTATGAACTAATAAAAGCCATTGAGATCGCCTCCTTTTCTTCAGAATGAGTGTTTTACGGGACGGGAACGGTCTGTTCTCACACTGAGATACACAAGTAATACACCGTCACCCACTTTTTCCCACATCCATATTATATAACATACTTTTAATAAAATCAAGGGGTTTTTGAAAAAAAGTTTACAGAAAATATAAAAAAATTCTAATTTTTTCGATTTTTTTAAAAAAATCCTTGGCAAAAAGTAAAAAAAGCCTTTATTTTTGCCATCTACTGTGGTAAAATATGCTTGACAGAATTGCAAAACAGGGTCTGAAAATGCAAAAACGGAGCGATGAAAAGGTCTTTTTAAAAGCACCTTTTTCCCACTTTGATATTTTTGAGACCAAAAAAGGAGGCCTCAAGCGTGAAAACAACCGATAAAAAGCATCTTTGTGCAATCATACTTGCCGCAGGCTGCGGCAGCCGTATGGGGAAGAGTATGACCAAGCAGAGGATGTTTATACTTGGCGAGAGCCTTCTTTACCGTTCGGTGCGTGTCTTCTCGGAATGCTCTGCCGTCGACTCTATAGTTGTAGTTTGCCGTGCCGACGAGGCCGATTGGGTAAGAGAGGAGATCGATTGCTTGCCCAAGCTTTACTCTATCGTTATAGGCGGTAAAACAAGGGCAGAATCGGCAAGGATAGGATTTTTTG
>JAZQDF010000211.1:0-5378 GCA_045546635.1 Eubacteriales bacterium | reverse complement strand
GGTAGTATTAGTAAGCACTTCGGGCTCCTCCTTCGGTGGCTCGTAGTTTGGGTCCTCCTCGCCGCATTCACACTTACCGTCAACAAATACGTGGGTGTGCTCGGGAGCTTCGGGATCCTTAGGATCCTCCGGGGTATCGGGATTTTCGGGCGTTTCGTCGCCGGGAGCATCGGGCGTTTCATTACCGCCCGGCGTTTCATCGCCGCCCGGTATTTCATCGCCGCCGGGTGTCTGGCCCTGATCATCGCCACCGTTATCGCCAAGACCGGGGATCTTGGAAATAATGTCGCAGGATGAAAGTGTAATCATTGAAATCACAAGAATAAGTGCAATAATTGCAAATCTTTTTTTCATCACAAGTCTCCTTTTTAAGTTAATTTGACTACGCTATCATTATATCACAATCAACAAATAAAATCAATATATAATATTATTTTTGTAAATAATGTACAATTTAATAGGCAATGTTATTTCAAAGTAAACAAAGCAAAAAACGCTTTTATCAAATTATCGATAAAACGAGAAAAACCATCATCAAAAAAACACAGAAAAAACCGACAGAGCTACGGAAGAAAGGCTTCCCTGCCCTGTCGGTTTTATTGAAAATTATGCAAAAACCAAAATCAGATCACAATGAAGGTACAGCCGCCGGGAGCAACGGTGATCTCACCTGCGGAAACCGCCTCTCCCTCAAGAGAAGGAAGGCTGTCACCCTCGCCGAGCACAAGCTCTCTTCCATTAAGCAGCATAGTGCGGGAACGAAGTTTGCCGTTGCCGGTAAGGGCGTATACGGTAGCATCGGTAGGAACGGACACGGTGGTAGGCTCGGTGTGAGAGTTGTTGATTACGAGGTAAGCAATACCCTCCTCACCGTCCCTGCGGGAGTGAGCGTAAACGTGAGCTCCCTCTCTGATCTCCTCACCGCTGGCATATACTGTAGTACCCATAAGGGTGTTCCAGAGCTTTACTGCAAAGTAATTGGGACGGGGCTCAAAAGTGCCGTGCTTCAGATAACCGTAGTCCGAGGATGCAAGAGTGTTATGGAATATAACGCCGTTGGTCACGGTACAGAAATCGCCAAGCTCGTTAAGCGTTCTGGGAACGTCGCAATAGGTGGACGCCCAGGTGTTGCCGCCGCAGCCCGCGTCACCCGACTCGGTAACCCACATCTCGCCGCCGGGAACGTACTTGTCGCGACGAGCAACGTACTGGCGGGCACAGTTGCCTGCTACGGCAAGATACTGCTCGCTGAGGATAGCCCGGTAGGGCCAATGGCCGCCCATAGCCGCTCCTCTCTCGGAAACTCCATTATAATAATGGTAGCTGAATACGTCCATAGGAGACCTGTAATCGCCAAGAAGCTGCTCGGTGGTCACCATCTGGAAGCCCGCAGCCATACCGCCGCCCGCCCCCTCAAGAGCACCGAAGAGATTGATGTCGCCAACGGTACAGGGACCTACGAAAAGGCATTCGGGATAATTCTCCTTAAGCCAGGCACCGAACAGGTCGTGGTCACGTGCGTGATCCGCCGCGGTATAGCCCTTGGGAAGACCGGAAAGAGCAATGAGGTTGGGCTCGTTGGTAAACTCTGCAGCAGAGATCGGAACACCGTACTCCTTACTGGTTCTGAAGAGCAAATCTGCCTGCTCGAAGGGCATAGGCTCGTCTGCCGAGTGAATACCGGGGCAGTTGGCAATAGAAACGAGAAGCTTTCCTCCCACAGCCCTCACAAAATCAAGAAGGCTGAGCCACTGCTCCTTGGAAAGAACGTTCTGGAAGCCCTCGGGAACCTTGCCGCCGTACTTGTTATCAAAGTCATAATAGGTCTTGTTTGCCCAGGTGCCGGAAACTCTGATCCAAGCGGGGCCAAGCTCCTTCGCAAGCTTGATAAGTCGGGGATTCGTTGTGTCAATTGGATCATACCACTGCTGAAGATTACCCATATTAGTCCAATCCTTGATTACGGGAAACTCCTCGGTGCCGTCTACCTGTGCATCGGTATACGCCTTCCAGAAGGTGCCGCCCGTTACCTCTGTCATCTCTACATTGTAGCTGATGAGCATAGGATTTACCTGACGAAGCTCGCCAAGAACCGTTTTAAGCTCTACGTGTTGTGCCATATTTATCTCCTTTAAAAAAACTATCGATTATATTCTACACTATAGGAATTCAAAAGTCAAGTTAACGATTTGTAAAAAAAGGCGGCAGAAGGATCTGCCGCCAAAGGATCAGGCGAAATTGGGAAGAACGACAAACTGCAGCACGCAGTACGCCGCATAAAGGGTAAGCAGGCTAATGCCCTGCCATCTGGAGAGCTTGCCTTTGATGATGGTAGGAACAGTCATAATGCCCATTACGATAAACACAAGAGGAATATCAAAGATAAGAGATGCATTCTGTCCCATAAAGGTAGCGTCCGCAGGAACGTCGAAGGGGTTGATGGAGATCGCCGCACCTGAAACGAGAACAAGGTTAAAGATATTGGCACCGATAATGTTGCCGAGAGAAAGTGCACCGTGTCCCTTCATAAGAGAGGTGACGGCGGTTACAAGCTCGGGGAGGCTGGTACCGAGAGCAACGATGGTAAGAGAAATTATTGTCTGGGGAACGTTAAGCATTTCTGCAACGATAATGGCGTTATCAACGAGAAGGTCAGCACCAACGGCGATAACGAGAGCAGAAACGATAAGCATAACGATATCCTTAAGAAGTCCGCCCCCAGACTCGCCCTCTGCCTCAGGCATCTCACAGTTAAGCTCCTCTTCCTTATGCTCCTCCTCTACAGGATTCTTCTTCATATTGAGAACGTTGATGATCATATATACAACGAAGCCCACAAGAAGAACGATACCCATCCAGAGATCAAACTTGCCGAAGATATAGGCGTTAAGTGCATAGAACGCCATCGCACCAAAGAAGAAGCATACGGGGAAAATCAAAGATTTTCTGTCTGCCTTGGCAGGTCTTATGGCAATGGTAATTGCCGCAATAAGCGAGGTGTTGCAGATAATAGAGCCGATGGCGTTACCGTAAGCCATAGCTCCGCTACCGCTTGCCGCACCGATGGCAGAGGTCATAACCTCGGGAAGTGTGGTGCCGATAGAAACTACGGTCGCACCTATAAGCAGCTCGGGAAGATGAAAACGCTTTGCAATTCCTGTTGCGGCGTCAACGAACCAGTCGCCGCCCTTAATGAGAAGGATGAAGCCGAATGCAAGCAGAAAGACGTAATCGGGAATGAAATCAAACATTTTGTTTCTCCTTTTGTTTATGGAATTTTTAAATAAACGAGGTGATAAATATCTCGAGTCCTATAAAAATGAGGATCGAGCCGCCGAAAATGGCAGATTTGCCGGCCAGAGCCGTACCGAATTTTCTGCCGAGAAGGATACCGGCAAAGCAGATACCGAAGGTGACTGCAGCAATTAGCAAAGCACATATCACAGCCTGCATTGCATTGTATTCAGAGATGGTAAATCCAACAGAAAGTGCATCGATGGAGGTCGCAATCCCCTGAACGATAAGTGCGGAGACACCCAGCCTCTGTGGGATGGGACAGTCGTTGCCACCACCCGACTTGCACCTGTACTCCCTGATGCCCTCGTAAAGCATCTTGCCGCCGATATATCCCAGAAGGCCAAGTGCTATCCAAGGAATAAATTTTTCAAAGGAGGAGAATAGAGTAGCTATGGAATGAACGCAAAACCATCCGATGAGAGGCATTATTCCCTGAAACACAGCAAAAATGCCTGCCACACCCAAGGATTTGCCCCGAGACATATCGGGCTCGTTAAGGCCGTTGGCAAGAGAAACCGAAAAGGCGTCCATTGCAAGTCCGATGCCAATAAGAATACTGTTAAAGAAAAACGCAAAATCGAACATACGTTACCTCAAAAAAAGAAAAAAGTATGACCGACAGGCCATACCCAAAGACAATAGAGAGTCCATGTATGCCCGTACCATACATGAGTCTCGCAATTTAATTCAAGCCAGACCGAATCGGTCAGGATGTTGACTTGACACGCAAAAACGCTTGCTACTCCCTCATTCCTATGCATTATATCATAGATGATTATATTTGTCAAGTGCTTATTTGCCAAATCTTTACTACAGAAAAACGAGCCATTGCAAAACGCAATGACTCGTTTATTAATTCCACGAATTGTTTTCGTTTATCAAATCGACGGCGGTATCGCATAGGCTGACCAAATTAAGATCGGAGCGGTTGTTTTTCAAAACGAGCCGGGCAAGGCTCCCATTTGCCAAAATATCGTATTGCGTAACCGAGGTAAAGGTGCAATCGGAAACGTTGATCTCTCCCACGCCCCATTCTGCATTGGAATTATTAACAGCCACTCCCGTCGGGCAAGCGGTGACGGTACAGCCAAGCACCGAGTATTCGTATGAGCTTTCAAAATAGAAGCCGTATTCCTTCGCCCGCTCGGAAACGCAAGACGAGTAGCCTACCGAGGACGAGCAGATACCGCCGAAGTTATAAAGATTTTCAGATGCATAGCAGCCGTTAACGCTAAAGGCCGTCTTTGGCTCGGCAGAATACATCTGCGGAGAAAACCGTCCCTGGTGCTCAAAAAAGAAGCCGAATTTCCGATTGCCGCGAGCGATACAATCCGAAATAATGATGCTCTCTTCATCAGAATATCCGTATCCGATGCCAAAGCCCGAGGCTCCGCTGCTGTTAACATCTGCCGCCTTGCCGCAGCCGATGGCGGTACATCCGATTATACTCGAATCGATCGGGCAGTCGATACCGAAGCCCGTAGCATCGGTGTTAATTACCGTCACGCGGGTAAAGTGGCAGTCACGGAAAAGATTAAACATAAAGCCCTTGCCCGCCGACGTATAGGTACGGCAGGAGGTATCCGAAGCGTCGATAACAAAGTCCTCAAAGCTGCAGCCTACAAGATAATTCGGCTCGCCAATGTCGAGATAGTCGTTGAAATAGAACATATCAAGGCCGTAATCGGACAGGCCAACAGGTCTGAGGACGGTGCTGCCGCCATCACCCTTGATATTTACGCCTGACCTCATTTTTATACAGTGTGAGCCGTAGGTCTGACAGCCGTTCTCGCAAAACTCATATTCGCCGGCGGGAATATAGACGGTTCCGCCCGTCTTTGCAAGGCTGTCGATCAGTGCCTGAAGCCTTCGGCTGTTGACCTCGCCCGAATTGCTGACGGACAGGCCGTAGTCCGTAGCGTTATATACAACACCGTCCTTTTGATCTGCGGGCTGACAGCCGACAATAGAAAGCAGGGTGATGGCGAAAACGAAAAGTAAATGTATTTTAATCAGTGTGTTTTTCATCATTTATAGTACGGTCAAGACGGGAATACCGATTATTCGATCAGCATCGCGTC
>JAZQDF010000210.1:0-2639 GCA_045546635.1 Eubacteriales bacterium | reverse complement strand
ATCGTAGCCATGTCGGTCTGTGGGCCAAGGAGTTGGGTCTAGTCATTGTCTTCCTAAGACCGCTTGGCCTCCGACTTCGTGGGAAATCGATGCGATAAGGGCGGCGTTTGTCTCGTGTGCCTCCTGCTCGCTCCTGATATGCTCAAGCATACGGCGTCGCATCTGCTCCACCTTATCGGTCAGGATGGAGATCTCGTCCGCACCCTCGCTGACTATCTCATATCCCATATCTATCTCGGATACGATGGTAACGTCGCTCTCAAATCGCTTGATACGGTCGATAAGCTCTCTCGTATATCTGATAGGCATCAGAAGAAATATGAGAAGTGCCGCAGCAATACTGATAATGTTAAATATGCTGTAATATAAATTCTCGGTGTACTCGGCAATAGCAACGGTGATTATCCTGCCGTCGTAAAGCCTTACTCTGTGATAGCCGCCCGACTGTGCTATCGCCGCCAGATGATCACGCTCCAGCGACTCGTCGATTCGGGAGCCACGGAACTCGCTGGGACGAAGATCCTCGTCGGGAGAGGGCTCGTAGGCAGAGCTGTCCTGGGACACATTGTAATATACGATGATAAAGACGTACGGATTCTCTCGCACCCACTCGGCGATCTCGCCCGCGTTGTCATATCCGATGTAATTTTTGTCAACGAACCGCTGCAGATCCTCCGCGTATCCGCTACGACGCTCGCTCTTCAGATCGGGCTTTACGTAATGGACGCCGATGAAGTAATAGGAGGATAGCATCAGGACTACCCAGCCGATAAGGGCAAAGAGCAGACCGCGAAGCAGACTGTACAGCAGTCCTATATAAAGGGAGCGAACTCCGACGCCTCCACGTTCCTTATAGTCAGTCAATTTGATAACCCTTTCCCCATACCGTACGGATAATTTTAGGCGAGGAGGGATCCTCCTCCAGCTTTCTTCTTAAGGTGAGTATATGTACGGTAACGGTATTTCCCGAGCTGGGCAGAGGTATCTCGCCCCACACGCTCTCATACAGCTCGGCGGGGCTGACGACCTTGCCGCGATTTCTGGCAAGATAGATAAGGATGTCCATCTCCTTCTCACGAACGTCGAGGGGGGTGCCGTTCTTGGTCACCTCGCGGCTGTCGGGCATAAGGAGAACGCCGCCCCAAAGGCGAATGACCTCCTCCGTGCTCTCCTTGGTGCTGTAGCTGGTATAACGGCGAGTCAGAGCCTCCACCTTCATCAGCAACTCGCGGGAGGAGAAGGGCTTGACGAGATAATCGTCACCTCCGCCCGAGTAGGCCTCCTCCTTATCGCTCTCAAGCGACCTTGCCGTAAGGAACAGCACGGGCAGAGTGGAAAACTCGCGTATCCTCCTCGTAGCCTCAACGCCGCTCATATTCGGCATCATAATATCCATAATGCAAAGGTCAATAGTGCGGTCAAGACGCACCGCCTCAACGGCGGATGCACCGTCGGCGGCCTCCAGGATCTCATATCCCGCATTCTCAAGCAGAAGGCGAAGCACCTTCCTTATCTCTATTTCATCGTCTGCAATAAGTATTCTCATATCCGACCTCCAAGCAAGATTTCACCCAAAGCATCTCCCGCGGACGGATCCCGTCCAACGAGTCTCAAGTGGGTATACTATACCATTATAACTATACAGAATAATTATAGCATAAAATATTTATAAAATCAACCGTCGGGGAAGGATTTAATTCTTTTTCATATTTCCCCTATAAAGGGCCGAGGGATCCGACAGCTTTCATATAAAAAGGGACTGCGGATTTTCGCAGTCCCGTAGCATATTTACTTTTCGTCCTCCATAGACAGTCTGAACATTTCCTTAAGCATACCCCACGCCTTGCCCCATTGCAGCGTAATGATATACAGGCTTGTCAGCAGTTTTACCGAGGCCATAAGATCCACACGCTTCTCGTTAGGATTATCCCGTCGCATCAGGTAGACCTTCTCAAAAAGGGGGCAGGCCTGCTTATACATTCTGAGGTTAGAGTAGCAGGTCGCCAGGTTGTAAAGCGTCATAAGGGTGTCGGGATGCCTCTCACCAAGACTCTCCCTGCATTGATCGTACAGCCGTTCGGTGGTAGCAAGGGCGTCCTTGTGCCTGCCTGCCGCACCGTACATAACCGCAAGGTTCATACGAAATTTCAGGCTGTTCGGATGATTCTCACCGAAAAGTGCCACCTGATCCTCGCACACCCGTTGCTGAAGCTCTATTGCCCTATCGAGCAGCCGAAGCTTAAGATACACCAGGGCAAGATTGTTCTCCATCTGAATGTAAAGAGTATTTTTGACCTCTACGAATCCTTCGTGAAGCCCGATCCCCCTCTCGAGTATTTCCCTCGCCTCACGAAGCTTGCCGCTATCGTGATAGATAAGACCGAGGGTGTTCATCGCGTTAAGGGTATTCGGGTGTCCCTCGCCCAGAGCACTACGCTCGCCGAGATAGACCTCGGACACGATTTTTTCCGCCTCGGCAAGATGACCGAGCTCGTAATGGATTATTCCAAGCAGGCTCTGTGCATCAAGTCGCATCAGGGCGTCTGCAGAATTCATCTTAAGATGTGCCGAGCAGACCTTCTCCTGAATCTCAAGTGCCCTGGCACGCTCGCCGATACGGAGATGGCAAAGGGCAATGG
>JAZQDF010000209.1:0-4915 GCA_045546635.1 Eubacteriales bacterium | reverse complement strand
CATGGCTACGATCCGACTTGTTATCTATAGAGCAGCCGTTGCTTCTGCCGTTGATATCGCTGAAATCTACGGGAATTACCAGCACCTTCGGGCTTGCGGTCGTGGGACAGCCGTCAAGATAATAGCCTTGGTCGGTAACGTCCTTAACGTATCTTCCGTCGGTAAAGTCGATATCGTACACACCGTCGTCCTCGGCGGGAAGGCCTGCACCCGAATTGGTGATAAGGTTATCGGGCGTGGTGCTGCCGCCGTTTCCGCCGTTACCGCCGTTTCCACCGTTATCGCCAACGCTACCCTCATAAATGAAGTAAACGTAAATATCCGATATATATCTGCCATCCTCGGTCTGATAGTATACCAGATCAACGTAGTAGCCCGAATCTGCGGTATAGAAGTACCAGCTGTCACCGTATTCGTCAGCATCGCTTCCGTCGTAGGTGTAATCCGAGAAGAGTGCTCTGTAGAGCGTAAACTGTGCCTCGGTCGCACCGTAAACGTAGAAGTTCACGCCCTCCTCGTACTCGCCGTCACCGTAATCGTAGGTGTATTCCTCAACGTAGTACTCGTTGTTTATAAGGAAGGGGATGACCTCGCCGAAATATTCGATAAACAGTGCCTTTTCCTCGGCGGTAAAGTCGGTGTAGGCGTATTCGCCGTCATTTTCACCACCGTCACCGCCCTCGGTGTAATCGCAAAATACGTATACGTACAGGTCAATATACGACTCACCCTCAATAACGTAGTAGGAGAGATCTATGTAAATTTCATCATTAACAGAGTAGTAATACCAGGTGTCGCCGTATTCGTCCTTCTCGCTGCCGTCAAAGGTGTAGGAGGAGAACAGTCTCCTGTAGGCGTTAAACTCTGCCTCGGTGTTGCCCTCGGTGTAGAAGCTTATACCCCATTCGTAGCAATCATCCCAATCAAGAGTGTATTCCTCAACTCCGTAATCGTCGTTCGGCAGGAAGGGAATGATCATACCCACAACCTCGTTAAAGAGTGCCTTTTCCTCGGCGGTAAAGTCGGTGTAGGTGTGCCCTGGATCCTTGTCGGGCTCGTCCTCGGGCTTTTGTCCCTCTCCCTCGGGTGTCTTGTTATCCTCCTCGGCGGGCTCTTCGCCGTCGTAGAAGGAGTCGCCGCATCTGTCGCAGAAATAGTTGTCGTCTCCGTCCCTGTGCTCGCAGGCGGGCTTGACGTCAGCTTTATCGCCGATACCGTCTATAACGCCGCTAATAAGCTCGCAGGACGTAAGCACGGTCAGCAAAAGCATCAGGCTGATGCATATAAGCAGTAGTTTTTTCATATCTACCTCCAAGGAATGCTTTTTTCTTTATTTTATCATATATTTTGTATGCTGTCAATAAAGGATAAAACGAAAATTATGTTGATTTGAAGCGAAAAGTGTGCTATACTGTTTTTGAGGTGAAAAAAATGAATATCGAAAAATGGCTAAGTAAAAATGCTCCTCGGCTTGACGGAAAGCGTGTCGTAATCAGCGGCTCGACAGGAGGTCTTGGCAGGGAGCTTTGTAATTATATTGCACAGCTTGGCGGCGAGCTTGTTCTTTTGGATCGTAACAGCACTCGTTCGCTTGCCCTCGCTGACGAGCTTCGTGGCAGGTTCCCACACCTTGCCGTCTCCCATATCACCGCGGATATGTCGGATATGGCGTCGGTTCGCTCTGCGGCAGACAGGCTTTCGGAAATGAATATAGATTATTTTATACTTAACGCGGGTGCCTACAGCATACCTCGATGCAGATGTGACACGGGATATGGCAATATCTTTCAGATAAATTTCCTCTCGCCCTACTATCTTGCAAGGCGGCTTCTGCCGGGCATTGAGAAGCGGGCAGGCAGGATCGTTGCCGTCAGCAGTATTGCACATAATTACTCGAAAATTGACGAGAGGGAGGTGGACTTCGCCTCAAGAAAAGGCGATGCCAAGGTTTACGGCAACGCCAAGCGGTATCTTACCTACTCGCTCTTCGCCCTTGGCAGCCCCGCCATATCGGTTGCTCACCCGGGCATCAGCTTTACGGGCATAACAAACCATTACCCGCCGATCATCTTCGCCCTGATAAAGCATCCGATGAAGATAATCTTCCCCCATCCGCGTGTGGCCTGCCTTTCAATCCTCGCAGGACTGTTCACCGACTGCAGCTCGGGCGAGTGGATCGGCCCGACGCTGTTTGACGTGTGGGGCAGACCGCGGAAGAGGCCCCTTCGCACCGCCTCGTCGGAGGAGGCTCAAAAAATCGCCTCCATAGCCGAGAAAATCTATCAAGACCTAACAAAAATATAAGAAAACAAACATAAACGGCCTATTTTACACAAAAAAGCAGGAGTAAAGGTTAGCCCTCTATTCCTGCTCTTTTTTATTTCAGTATAACCTTCTGTGCGTAAATCTGTGGCGGGAAGCTCAGCATCACCTGGCCCGAGAATATTACCTCGACGGTGTCGCCCACCTTAATATCGGCTCTGTCAATCACATCGCCCTCGGCGTTAAAGAAGAGGGTTTCCGAGTCAACGAGTGCCTGGTAGATGCCAAAGGCAACCTGACTGTCGATTATCTCGATCTCAATATATTTTCTTGCGTCTACCGATTTTACGATACCGCGGTAGAAGAACTCGCCGTCGGCGTTCCTCTCCTCAACCGAGTCACCGTTATCGGTGCCGCCGCTCGCATCACCGTTACCGCCCGCGACGTTATTCTGTCCTCCGTCGCATCCCATTGCAAAAAGCATCATAATCATTATTACAAGTGCAAAAATCCTTTTACTCATTTATTATCTCCTCAATATAGCTGTATAGCTCGTCAAAGCCTCCCCGCCTGTATGTGCTGATATCCTTGTCCTTACGGTTGATAAGACAATCGGTAAGCAGGAACAGATCCATTCCTACCTCGCCTGCCACCATATCGTCGCCTACGTCGTTGCCGATCATAGCCACCTCGCGGGGATCGAGCCCCAGCTTCTCACAAAGATCGGTGTAATACAGGGGATTCGGCTTGCAGAATTTACTGTTCTCGTAGGTGGTCACGTAGGCAAAATCGGTTGGATCCAGCCCTGCCCAACGAATACGGCTGTCGGTCGCCACCCTTGGAAACAGCGGACTCGTTGCGAGAACAACCGTAAGGCCGGCCGCCTTTATCCTCTCAACCAGCTCCTTCGCTCGCGGTGTGTAGCCGCAGACCTTGCTGATGGCTTGAAAGTCGGATTTGTAGAACTCCTCGAGCAGTCTCTCCTCGCCCCGCACCCCGTCGCCGAGTATTTTGCAGAAGCTACGCCAGAAGACCTCCTCGTTTGACGTCCTGCCGTCGTTTTTCATCATCGCACGGGTGCTGTCCCACAGGGCGTTTCCGATAGCCTCGGGATCGTAACCCCGCGGTGCCAGCGTCCTGATCAGGCCGCCGAGATAGGCCTTGATAAATATATCCTGATCCATCGGCAGCAGCGTGCCGTCAAGATCAAAAAATACCGCATTTATCTTCATTTCATACCTCTCCCATTTTCATATACATATTATATAAGACCACGCAGCCTTTGTCAACAACCGATGGGCAAAAAGTCGGAATTGGTAGTATAAATTTTTTGAAAAATGATTAACAACTGTTCAATATTTTTACTGATTTTCTCATAAACACCAAAATGCCCGGATTTTTTGTGCATTATGTATATTCACGCCTTGAAAAAAGGTGGGTTTAGGGAAAATTTTTGGAGGGGTACCATACTTACAAGGCGAAAAAAGTGTGCTACAATAGGCTCGTAAGCTTACAAGACACAAATCAAGAAACGAGAGGAAAAATAAAATGGCAAAAAGAAGAATGGTATCGGTGGACGTAATTGAAACCGACAGATTTGCAAGGCTGACACCCTCCTCGCAGTCTATCTACCTGCATATGATATTAAACGCGGATGACGACGGCTTTGTTGATAATGTTGAAAGCCTTATGCGTGTCTACGGCATAGAGCGTAGGTACTACCGCGAGCTTGTTGCCCGCGGATACGTGATAGAGTTTGACACCGACGTATCGGTAATCGTCGATTGGCGAAGGATGAATAAGGTAAGGCCCGACAGATACTCACCGACCGAATATCAGCAGGAGCTCAAAATGCTTACGCTGGATGAAAAAGACAGATATATCAAGGCCTGACGGCAAATTCCGTCATACCGCCGTCCTCCACAGTATAGGATAGTACAGTATAGGTCAGTATAGTATAGATAAGTGCAGGTAAGTGCAGTAAAGTATAGATAAGGCTTTTACTAACAAAAAGAAATCTTACAGACATTCTTACAGGGAACGCTACGCGTGAAAGCCATTATTTTTGCAACATCTTGACAAATAAATATTTATATGTTATGATAATAAAGTTATAATGGAAAATATGCGGTTTTTTGGGCAAGGCGGGGAAAATGACTTTGTTTTGCACAAAAATTCACCGCGGAAGGAAGAAAATGGCTGATTTTGTAAGTGAAATTAAAAGACGACGCACCTTTGCGATAATATCCCATCCCGACGCAGGTAAGACCACCCTGACCGAGAAATTTCTTCTCTACGGAGGAGCTATTCAGTCGGCAGGCTCGGTAAAGGGTAAGCAGAATGATAAGCACGCCGTGTCCGACTGGATGGAGCTTGAGAAGCAGAGAGGTATCTCTATCACCTCCTCGGTGCTGCAGTTTGAGTACGACGGCTATTGCATCAATATTCTTGATACCCCGGGTCACCAGGACTTCTCCGAGGACACCTACCGTACGCTTATGGCGGCGGACTCGGCGGTAATGGTAATCGACGCGGCAAAGGGTATCGGGCCGCAGACGAGAAAGCTATTCAAGGTCTGCGCTATGCGAGATATTCCCATTTTCACATTCATAAACAAGCTCGACCGCGAGGCGCGCGACCCCTTCGACCTTAT
>JAZQDF010000208.1:0-1856 GCA_045546635.1 Eubacteriales bacterium | reverse complement strand
GTTATTCCCACCACCAACCCCACCTCTACGGCAATCTTCAAGACCCTTCTCGCCCTTAAGACGAGAAACGGTATCATTATCAGCCCCCACCCCAGAGCAAAGGGCTCTACCATCGCGGCGGCAAGAGTAGTGCTTGAGGCGGCGGTAAAGGCGGGAGCACCCGAGGGAATTATCGGCTGGATAGACGCCCCCTCTCTTGAGATGACCAACACCGTAATGAAGGAGGCCGATATTATCCTGGCTACCGGCGGTCCCGGTATGGTAAAGTCGGCGTATTCCTCGGGCAAGCCTGCCATCGGCGTAGGTGCGGGCAACACCCCTGCAATTATTGACAGCACCGCGGATATTCGCCTTGCGGTAAGCTCGGTCATTCACTCCAAGACCTTCGACAACGGTATGATCTGTGCCTCCGAGCAGTCGGTAATCGTCCTTCACGACGTATACGAGGCTGTAAAGGAGGAGTTCTACGACAGGGGCTGCTATTTCCTGAAGGGCGACGAGCTTGACAAGGTTAGAAAAACAATTATTATCAACGGCGGCCTTAACGCGAAGATCGTAGGTCAGAGTGCCTACCGCATTGCCGAGCTTTCGGGCGTGACGGTACCCGTTGGTACAAAGATACTTATCGGTGAGGTTGAGAGCGTGGATATCAGCGAGGAATTTGCCCACGAGAAGCTGTCCCCCGTCCTTGCGATGTATAAGGCAGAAAGCTTTGACGATGCACTCGACAAGGCGGACAGACTTATTGCCGACGGCGGATACGGACACACATCCTCCATCTACATTAACGAGATGGTAGAGACCGAGAAGCTCTCCCGCTTTGCAAGCCGTATGAAGACCTGCCGTATTCTTGTTAACACCCCTGCGGCACAGGGCGGTATCGGCGATCTTTACAACTTCCGTCTGCCTCCCTCTCTCACCCTGGGCTGTGGCTCCTGGGGAGGAAACAGCGTTTCCGAGAACGTAGGTGTAAAGCACCTTATCAACATCAAGACGGTTGCCGAGAGGAGAGAAAATATGCTGTGGTTCAGAACACCCGAGAAGATATATATCAAAAAGGGCTGTCTGCCCGTTGCTCTCGACGAGCTTAAAACCGTAAGGGATGCGAAGCGTGTATTTATCGTTACCGACAGCTTCCTTTACGAGAACGGATATACAAGGCCCATCACCGACAAGCTTGACAGCCTCGGCATCGCCCACGCCTCCTTCTGGGGCGTACAGCCCGATCCCACCCTTGCAAACGCAGAGGAGGGTGCAAGACAGATGTCCGCCTTCAAGCCCGATACCATTATCGCCCTGGGCGGCGGCTCGGCTATGGACGCGGCTAAGATAATGTGGGTGCTTTACGAGCATCCCGAGGTAGACTTTATGGATATGGCGATGAGATTTATCGATATCCGTAAGAGGATCTACACCTTCCCCAAGATGGGTGAGAAGGCCTACTTCATCGCAATTCCCACCTCGGCAGGTACCGGCTCGGAGGTAACGCCCTTCGCCGTTATAACCGACGGTGAGAGCGGTGTGAAATATCCCCTTGCCGACTACGAGCTGCTGCCGGATATGGCTATCATTGACACCGACTATCATATGTCCGCACCAAAGGGACTTACCGCCGCATCGGGCATTGATGCGGTCACCCACGCACTTGAGGCATACGTATCGATGCTTGCCACCGATTATACCGACAGCCTCAGCTTAGGTGCTCTTAAGACCATCTTTGAATATCTTCCCAGAGCCTATGACAGAGGAGAGAGCGACGTGGTCGCAAGAGAGAAGATGGCGAATGCGGCTACCATAGCAGGTATGGCCTTTGCCAACGCATTCCTCGGCGTATGTCACTCTATGGCACATAAGCT
>JAZQDF010000207.1:0-3641 GCA_045546635.1 Eubacteriales bacterium | reverse complement strand
CATACTCCTTGCTACAGTAATAGGCGTAGTCACACAGGGGCTTGGGGAGCAGCTCATAGCAGATTCGGCGGACACTGTTCCTTATGATAAAATTATCATTCTTGATGCAGGACACGGTGGCGAGGATTCGGGGGCCGTCGGTGTGAACGGTGCACTTGAGAAGGATATTAACCTTCAGCTTGCTCTTGAAATTGGCAGATTGCTTGAGGAGCGTGGCTACATCGTCGTTTATACGAGAACGGATGACCGACTTCTCTATACCGAGGAGCAGAACGTTAAGGGGATCAGGAAGATAAACGATCTGAAAAACAGATGTAAGGTTGCCGAGCGATACCCGGACTCCCTATTCGTGAGCATACATACGAATTCCTTCGGCAGCTCGAAATACTCGGGATTACAGGTCTATTATTCCGAGAAAAACGATAGCAGCCGCATCCTTGCCGATGCCATACAAAACAAGGTTAAGGCCGACCTTCAAAATGAAAATAACAGGGTGATAAAGGCCGGTGGAGGTATTTATCTGCTTGAGAATATGACCAATACCGCGGTGCTTATCGAATGCGGATTTTTGACTAATAAAGAGGAATGTGAAAAACTTTCTGAAAAAGAATATCAAAAAGAATTGAGTTTTTCGATTGTTTGTGGTATTATAGAATATATAGGTTCACAAAACAATCAATAACGGTATAAAAAGGATGTAAAAAATGAAGGGTGCAAAAGTAATTTTCGTCTGCCGCGAGTGTGGGACAACGAGTCCGAAGTGGCTGGGCAAATGTCCCGAGTGTCAGTCCTGGAACTGCTTCGACGAGGAGACGGTGGTCGAAAAACCTCAAAAAAACAATATAAACCGAGGCAGAACGCAAGATAGCACAAACAGGGCAGAGAAGTTTTCCGAGCTTAAGCTTCCCGACTATATGCGTACAAAGACGGGTATGGGAGAGCTTGACAGAGTACTCGGAGGCGGCCTTGTCGACAGCTCTGCCGTTCTCCTTTCCGGCGAGCCGGGTATAGGCAAGTCCACGCTGCTCCTTCAGATATGCCAGGAGCTTGGCAGAACGAGAAAGGTCCTTTACGTCTCCGGCGAGGAATCCAAGGGACAGCTGAAGCTTCGTGCCGAGAGACTTGGTATTGAAGGCGATTCGCTTTACCTTCTTACCGAGACCGACACCGATGCCATCCTTGAGGAATGCGAGCGACTTTCGCCACAGGTCATTATTATCGACTCGGTGCAGACGCTTTCAAGTATGAGATTTACCTCTGCTCCCGGTAGCATTACCCAGGTTCGCGAGGGTGCTATGACATTCATCAACTACGGCAAGACATCGGGTGCCGCCGTATTTCTCGTTGGACACGTGAATAAGGAGGGCGGTATTTCCGGCCCAAAGGTTCTGGAGCATATGGTTGACGCCGTTCTGTACTTCGAGGGCGAGCGTACCAACTCCTACCGTATTATCCGTGCCATAAAGAACAGATACGGCTCCACAAACGAGATCGGCGTATTTGAAATGGGTGACAAGGGACTCGTTGAGATCCCTAATCCCAGCGAGGTCGTTATGGCCGAGCGTCCAAAAAACACCAGCGGCTCCTGTGCCGGATGCGTAATGCAGGGAACAAGACCTATTATCTCCGAGATACAGTCGCTTGTTGCCAAATCTGTTTATGCCAACGGAAAGCGTACCGCCGACGGCTTTGATTATAACAGAATGTGCCTTCTTATCGCAGTTCTTGAGAAGCGTATGGGCCTGAAATTCTATGAGAATGATGTTTACCTTAACGTTGCGGGTGGAATCGTCCTCGATGAGCCCAGTGCAGATCTTTCAATTGCAATGGCACTTATCAGCGGTATCACCGACAGGGTTATCCCCGATGATCTTATTGCCTTTGGTGAGATCGGCCTTTCCGGAGAGGTCAGGGCAGTATCTCACATAGATTATCGTGTTAAAGAGGCCGTAAGGCTTGGATTTACCAAAATAATTCTTCCCAAGAAAAATATTACGAAGGCCCTGAAGGTTCCCGCGGGGGTGGAGCTTTGCGGAGTCTCGAATATTTATCAGGTTCTCATACATATGAAGCCTAAAGAAAGCTTAAATTCGGATTAATTAACTAAAAAACAATAGAAAGACGGCGTAATTTGTGACAAATGCACAAAAACACGCCGTTTTTTTCTACGCGAGTAGGCAAAATAGTTAATTGTTAAATCTTGAAATATAACAGAAAATATAGTATAATTAAATAGATGTTTTAGCGAAACATTCGCATTACAGCAATCTAAAAAACAAGGAGAACCTCTTTATGGAAAAGGTTTACACAAAAAGTATTCGTAACGTAGCACTGCTCGGACATAGCGGCGGCGGAAAGACTTCGCTTGCTGAATCTATGCTCTATATTTCAAGACTTACCGACCGTCTTGGTAGTATTACCGACGGTAACACCGTATGTGACTACGATCCTGAGGAAGTAAAGAGAGGTTATTCGATTTCCGCTGCTACGGCACCCCTTCTTTGGAACGGTGCGAAGATCAATATTCTCGATACTCCCGGTTTCTTCGACTTTGAGGCCGAGGCAAGACAGTGCGTAAGAGCTGCTGACGCTGCTATTATCGTTGTTGACGGTAAGGCGGGCATTGAGGTTGGTACCGAGATCGGCTGGAAGCTTGCTACCAATGCAGGCATTCCCAAGGCATTCTTTATCAACCGCTTTGACGACGGTGAGGCAAGATTCCACAAGGTATTCGGTGCTATCCGTGAGAAGTATGGCGTTAACGTTTGTCCTATTCAGATTCCCATTATTGACGGCGATGCCGTTATCGGATTCGCTAATCTCGTAGAGATGTGCGTCTATACCTTCGAGAAGGCAACGGGCGAGTATTCCCGAAGCTCCATTCCCGAGAAGTTTGCCGACGTTTGTGAGGAATACCGTGCAATGCTTCTTGAGGCTATCGCACAGACCAGCGACGAGCTTATGGATAAGTTCTTCAATGAAGAGCCCATTTCCAGAGAAGAGGCACTTGACGCTATTCACAACGGTATTATTACCGGTGACATCGTTCCCGTATTCTGCGGTGCCGCTCTTAAGAACTGGGGTATCAAGACCTTCCTTGATACTATTTCCGAGTCCTTCCCCAGACCTACCGCACGCAAGGTTGAGCATATCGTTGACGAGGAGGGCAACGTATCCGAGATCGCTATCGATCCTCAGTCCTCCGAGACCTCGCTCTTCGTTTTCAAGACTGTTGCCGATCCCTTCGTAGGTAAGATGTCCTTCTTCAAGGTTATGAACGGTGAGCTTAAGAAGGATATGGTTCTCAGAAATACCTCCACAGGTGCTAACGAGAAGATCAATAAGGTATTTATGCTCAGAGGTAAGAAGCAGATCGACGTTGAAGAGCTTGCTTGCGGTGACATCGGTGTTGTTGCGAAGCTTTCCTCCGTAAACACCAACGATACTCTTACCAGCTCCTCTGCAAATATCAAGTACGCTCCCATCTCCTATCCCAAGCCTTATCTTACTATGGCTATCAAGCCTATGGCGAAGGGTGATGAGGACAGAATCTCCTCGGGTATTACCAGACTTCTTGAGGAGGACAGATCCCTTAAGTATGTAAATAACGCTGAGACAAAGCAGCTTACGATCTCCGGTCT
>JAZQDF010000206.1:0-2413 GCA_045546635.1 Eubacteriales bacterium | reverse complement strand
TAATGAACGCCCTGGTTACAGGCAGACGTATATTCTGCAAAACGGACAGCGTGTCCGAGGGAATAAGAAAGTACGCCGCAGAGGCCGGCTACCAGCTGATACACACGCGTCAGGGATACCCCGCCTGCTCGGTGCTTGCCTTCGGCAACGCCGCAATAACCGCCGACGAGGGACTTGCCCTGCTTCTTGAAAAAAACGGCGTACGGGTGACGAGAATATGTCAGGGCGGTATTTCCCTACCCCCACACCAATACGGCTTTATAGGCGGTGCAAGCGGCGTTGTAGACGATAAAATATACTTCTTCGGTAATATTGATACCCATCCCGACGGAAAAAGGATATGCGAGGCGATTCGCCGCGAGGGCTTTACCCCGATATCGCTGTCCGACGGCAAATTAGTTGATCTCGGCGGTATTATCCCCCTTAAGTAAGGAAAGAATGCTTACCGTTATGACAGGAAGAATGAGGATACCGACTATGCCGAACAGGGCGTAGCCGATATATATCATCATAAGAGTGAGAAGAGGGTGAAGATTCAGGCTCTTGCCCACTATACGCGGCTCGGCGGTCTGTCGGATGACGGTATTGACGATAAACAGAAGGAGAAGGCCTATGCCCAGAAGCCTGTTGCCTACGGCAAGCGAGTATATTCCCCAGGGTATAAGCACCGTACCGACGCCAATTACCGGCAGAATATCAAGCAAGGCAATAAAGAGTGCTATAACGGGAGCGTGAGATACCCCCATCAGCCACAGTCCGACAAGGAGGGTGGCGTAGGTTATCAGCAATATGAGTGAGTAGGACAGAACGTATTTTTTGATAACCAGGGTAAAGCTGTCCCGCAGTCTTACAATAACCGACGTTACTCTGTCAGGCAGTATCGCCCGAAGAAATGCTGTTATCTTATCGTAATCAAGAGAAAAATAAACCAGCGACAGCAGTGTCACGAGAATAAAGAGAAACAGACGAGGCAGAGATGAGGCCAGAGATGCGAGCAAGCCGCCGAGGCGGGAGACAATCTCTGAGATAAGCTCACCTACAGCCGAGTCGAGCCGAGATGCCAGGTCTACGGGAAAGAGTCCGCCGCCGAGGAGTGTCTCTGTCGAGAATATGCGGCTCAAGGCATCGTAAAGCCCGTTTCCCTGCCCTGCATCGCGAAGAAAACGCAGGAGTGCCAGAGATACCTGCCAGACGGCCAAACCAACGGCAGAGAAGAAAATCAACGTGGTAAGAACCGAAAACACCACTCGAATAACCCGCTCGGGAGCCTTTATTCCCGCAGCGAGACGGCGTGCAGGCCGAACAGTAAGCGATGCTATAAGGAAGGCTATGAGAAAGGGTGCCAGCACGGGCAAAAGATAACTCGCAAAGGCATAAAGTAATATCAGTAAGGACAGTATTCCTACACAGATAATTGATATACGAACAAATTTATCCTTCATCCGTCCTCCAAAAAGTGAAATATATATTATTATAATGATTATAGTATATGAAAAAACTAACGAAATAATTACGAAAAGGAGAAAAGAAAATGGTAGTAATTGAAATGGAAAACGGTGGCGTAATAGAGCTTGAGCTTTATCCCGAGGCGGCACCCAAGACGGTGGCGAATTTTGAAAAGCTTGTTAACGGCGGCTTTTACGACGGACTTATCTTCCACAGAGTTATTCCCGGATTTATGACCCAGGGCGGCGATCCCCAGGGCAACGGAATGGGCGGTGCGAAGGAGAAGATAGTAGGCGAGTTCAAGGCAAACGGCTTTGACAACCCCATAAAGCACGTTCGAGGAGTTATTTCTATGGCAAGAGCGTATGATCCCAACTCGGCGTCATCCCAGTTCTTCATTATGCACGCGAACGCCCCTCACCTTGACGGTCAGTACGCGGCCTTTGGCAAGGTTATAAGCGGTATGGAGGTCGTGGACGAGATAGCATCCATCCCCACCGACTACAGCGACAGACCTAAGATCGCGATGAGAATGAAGAGAGTTTATATCAAGTAATTCCCTGCCCTGTTATTTCGCATAAAAAAATGGCAACGCCGAGCGTTGCCATTTTTTATTTGTATTTTACTTTTTGAAAATACCCTTGAACATCTCCTCAATTCTTCTGAGGAAGAGAAGGATAGCCTTCGCGATCTTCTGAATCAAGGTCATCTCGGGAGCGGGCTTATCGTCGCCGCCATCCTCACCGGGCTTGTTGCCGGAGGGATCGTCATTATCGGGCTTGTCAATAGGATTATTCACAATAGTGAACTGCTCCCAATTCTGATCGTCGTCCGCGTTTTCGTTGTTAAGAACAGCGTTGTTATAGAGAATCTTGCCATCCGTAGGAATCTTCATATCGGGGGTCTTGCGGAAGTTAGGATCTGTGTCCTCTGCAATACCGTTGTTGAAGATTACGAAGTAGTTCTC
>JAZQDF010000205.1:0-3924 GCA_045546635.1 Eubacteriales bacterium | reverse complement strand
TAATATCCCTGATGGCGTACTTGTGACCGTCATTCAGATTTATATCTACGTTATCAAGCTTATTTATTAACATACTTCTCTACCTCGTCTGTAAGGAAGGAAAGATCCTGTCCCCAGAGTGACTCGTTGGCAAGAATCTCGGCGGTGCTATGATTTCTCATAAACTCAACAACGTCGGGATCGTCGTTTGTCATATCGGTTTTGTAGAACTCAATAAGCTTCGCGAAGGCGAAGAGGAGTGTCTTGGGCATCTTACCGAATCTCTTGATATACTCAAGGATCGAAGGAAGAACTCTTACCTTAAACTTGGACACCGAGTTAAGTGCGATTGCCGAAAGATAATGCTTGATATAAGGGTTGGAAAAACGCTCTACAACGCTGTTAGCATAAGAGAGAAGCTCATCTCTCGGAAGATCAAGAGTGGGAATGATCTCATCAAATACGCACCTCTTAAGATGCTCACTCATCGTAGGATCGTCAAGGCAATCCTTCACGGTTTCAAGTCCCGAGAGCAGAGCGTAAGGAACGAGAGATGTATGAGCTCCGTTAAGAATCCTTACCTTTCTCGTGCGATACATCTCAAGCTTATCGGGTGTGATAATAACGTTGAGATCGGTCTTGCTGAAGGGCAGCTCGCGGTCGAGATCAAAGTCGGTCTCGATTACCCAGAGGTGGAAGAACTCGGAGGTGTTTACCATATTGTCCTCATATCCAAGGCCAAGATCCTCGCCTCTCGGATATCCGGTATTGATACGGTCAACGAGAGTGTTGGTAAATACGTTCTCCTCATTGATCCACTTCTTGAAGCCCTCGCCAAGCCCCCAGAGGTCAGCGTACTGAAGCACACATCTTTTGAGATTATCGCCGTTTCTGTCGATAAGCTCGCAAGGAAGGAAGATAAATCCCGGAAGAGAAAGCTCGTAACGTCTCTTAAGAAGGAGAGTAAGCTTCGCGGGGAAGCTCTTGGGGGGAGCATCGGTGATCTTATCCTCATCCGAGAATACGATTCCGCTCTCGGTAGTATTAGACACGATGAATCTCATCTCAGGCTGCTCTGCAAGGGCAAGATAAGCATCAAAATCCTCATAGGGCTTAACACATCTCGAAATGACGTCAATGACGGAGGTATCAACGCCCTCAACACCGCGGATAACCTGAGTATATACACAATTCTGCTCGGAAAGCATATCACACATACCCTTTTCAATAGGCTGTACAACTACGACGTTTCCGTCAAAATCAGAATTATCATTAATTTTCTGAAGCATCCAATCAACGAATCCGCGAAGGAAACCGCCCTCGCCAAACTGGATAATTCTTTCGGTTCTTTGCTTTTTCTCAAAATTCATAATAAAAGTCTCCCCTTTTATTTTATTGTTTACGCTTTTATTATATAAAAATACAAGAAAGACCGCCTTAATTATTTTGATGCGGATTTTTCTTTTTCCCGTCAATCCTTGATTTTTTTGATATTGCAAAAGAAAAGGCGTCGCAACCGTAGTCGCGACGCCAAAAAAGATCAGCAAAAATAATATTTATACGCTTCCCTGCCTTGTCTTTCCCTTGTGATAATTCCAAGCTGTAAAAGAAGCATTAGAGCACCGTGGGCAGCTATTCTCCGTAAACCGGATATACTCTCAAATTCCAACTGGGTAAAGCCGTCTGACAGGCCGTCGGGAACGAGAGCCCGATAATCAGCAGCAGTCTTAAGCTCAATAATCGAATTCAGCGAGATCGGAATAGTGTTGATCTTTGAAGTAGTCTTCCTTCCAATACGTGCCCTGCCCTTCATCATTCTGATTTCATCAGCATCAAGCATCATAACGAGGACGGTAAGATTATCATTCGGAATAAAGCGGCGGATCATAGAAATCTCAGCGAGGGCGTCCGAGGGTCTGCCTCTTTTCGGACTTCTCCTCGGCAGGGTGCTCTCCCCCGTTTCCGTATCGGTGCGAACTATGTATTTGTTCTCAATGATGGGACAGACTACCGTCACCTCTTCCTCACAAAGAAAGCGTTCAAGCTTGGGCAAAAGCTTGTTAAACGACCTGGTCTGTATCTCAAAAATCCCCTTTTCGTTACGAATATCCGCAACCGAGCCGTAGATCGCTACCTCGTGATTATCATCGTCAGGCTCGAGAAAATATTTCAAGGATTTATGAACCAATCGTTCGCCGTAGGTACCGATTCCACCCTGTCCGTCCGAGGTAGCAATCGCCTTATCCCTGGCGGCAGGAAACAAGGACAGATCAAGCATTGTCACGAAGTGCCCTTATAGCTGCACCGCGATCCTCTCTGCCGAAGACAGAGCTGCCTGCAACAAGTATGGTCGCACCTGCCTGTGTGAGCATCTGTGCATTCGTAGAATCAATGCCGCCATCAACCTGAATTTCTATTTGAATTCCACGTTTTTCAATTTCTGCCTTGAGTTTTCTTACCTTTTCAACAGTTTCCGGTATCAGCCTTTGACCGCCATAGCCGGGCTCCACAGTCATTACAAGAACCATATCACACCGGTCAAGATAGGGATAAACCTCCTCTATCGGAGTGCCGGGCTTTACCGAAATTCCTGCCATAACGCCCTGTGATCTGATCTCGTCCACAAGTGTAGCAGGATCGCTGCAGGCCTCCAGATGAAAGGTAAGAATATCTGCACCGGCATCAATAAATCTTGACGCGTATTTCTCAGGCTCATCTATCATAAGATGGACGTCGAAGATCATATTGCTTCTTCTTCTGAGCGACTCAATAAGAGGCATACCGAAGGTAATATTAGGCACGAATCTGCCGTCCATTACGTCGAGATGAACCATATCCGCACCTGCGTATTCTATGTCCGCAACCTCTGCCGCAAGATTTGACAAATCCGCCGCGAGGACTGATGGGGAGATTTTAACCATTTTATTTTCCTCTCTTATAAATATATAAGTATTATTGAATAATATAGTGACAATAGTTTTAATTTACCATAAGATAATATAGAGCCGCTACAAGCGGCAAATATCGGCGGCAGGAGTGCGTCAATGACGGTAAAGATAAAGACGTTTCCAAGCTAAAGGCGTATTCCGCCGCCTTACGATTGGGGCTGTATCTTAAGATGCAGCCTCTTTATTTTTTTGAAATAAGAGCCACCGCGTGAGACGCTACGCCCTCCTCGCGACCGGTAAATCCGAGATGCTCCTCGGTTGTAGCCTTTATGTTAATTCTGCCCCGGTCTATCTCCAGAATATTTGCTATATTTTTCGTCATTTCATCAATATACGGCATAATTTTAGGCCTCTGTATTATCAAGGTGGCGTCGATATTCTCAACGGCAAAATTTCCCTCCGACATAAGCTGGCCGACTCTGCTGAGAAGCTCAAGGCTGGATACTCCCTTGTAGCTGTCATCGGTATCGGGAAAATGCCTGCCGATATCACCGAGCCCCATAGCACCGAGCAGGGCGTCCATTATAGCGTGAACAAGCACGTCTGCGTCCGAATGACCGATAAGCCCCTTCTCAAAGGGAATATCAACCCCGCCGAGAACCAGCCTTCGTCCCTCACCAAAGCGGTGAACGTCATAGCCGTGTCCTATTCTGATGCGACTCATCTCGCCCCTCCTCCCAAGTAGGTATTCGGCAAGCGGAATATCCTCTGCCGTGGTGATCTTAATATTTTCCTTCCCCGTATTAACAGTGCGGATTTTAACACCCAGGGCTTCTACAAGCATATTGTCGTCGGTGACGGCAGCATCGCTCTCTGCCGAAGCCAAAGCCTGATAGTAGAGCGTGCGGCTGAATATCTGGGGCGTCTGTGCAAGAGAGAGCTGATCTCTCGGTACGGTTTTAATTATATCCCCTTCACCGTCGCACAGCTTCACGGTGTCTGTCATCGGGCAGGAAGCCGTAGCCGCACCGCAAAGAAAGGCTGCATCGGCAACAGC
>JAZQDF010000204.1:0-6450 GCA_045546635.1 Eubacteriales bacterium | reverse complement strand
GGCTCACAGAACGACATGGCTACGATCCGACTTCGTGATGACGCAGGCAAGTTCCTTAACGCTTACTACGATGCGAAGATCTTCGAGAACGATCCCTTCGCAAAGCTTGACACCACCGGTGTTGGTAAGCTTATGAATATGGCAGTTACCCTTGGTAGACCCGCAAACGAGCATCTCCACGTTGGTATCTGCGGCGAGCACGGCGGCGATCCTACATCCGTAGAGTTCTGCCACCAGATCGGCCTTGACTACGTATCCTGCTCTCCCTTCAGAGTTCCGATCGCACGTCTCGCTGCTGCTCAGGCTGCACTTAAGAACTAATTTCAGGCGTTTTCGCTTGCGAAAAGGCACCGCGAGCCCGCAGAGAGTTTTGTTCAGTACAAGCTGAACGGCTCGCAGGCTCAGGCTGCTCTTAAGAACTAATTGTAATTAGTAATTAGTTAATAAATTATATAGAAAACACGGCTCCGAGAGGGGCCGTGTTTTTTTAGCTCATCCGGCTTTTGCGGGACAAAAGCCACCTTCCGCAAGGGGAAGGCTTTGGTGAAGGGGGAGGCCGAGGGGGGCGTGGTTCGGTCACGCTCGGGGGAAAACAACACTCAGTTGTTTTCTAACACCCTCACGCCGCTTCGCTACTCGCTGCGGCTCGGTCACCCTCGGGGTCTGACAGTCCACCGGACTGTCATTCAATACCCTCAGGCCGCTTCGCTACCTAAGGGGTGCATAAGCGGTAATGGACGAAGGGCGGTTAATCGCGGGAGGAGTAGACGCGGAGGAGATAGTCGGCGAAGAGTCTGCCGAGCTGAAGCTCGGACAGGGCGTCGTAGTGGCCGAGGTCGGGGTTTTCGATCGGCTCGTGGAGGGTGGTAAGCCCCTGATCTATGGTGGAGAAATAGAGGTTAAGGGGAGAGGTATCGGCGTAGCGTTGCTTCGCGGCGTTTACCTCGGGGTAGGAGGGCTCACAATAGGGGCTTGAAGAGATGCCCGCATCGATGAAATATATACCGCCCGCGGGGGCGTAGGGTGCGAGGTCGGTGCGAAGATTTTCCACAAGGGCGACGGTGTTGGAGTAATACTTCCCTGCCTTATACTCGGTGGTATCGGACTCGCCCTGCATCCAGCAGATAGCATCCAGGCTGACGTCATAGCCCTTCGTCGCAAGGTAATCAAGATACGTAAGGGCGAAGGAACGGAAGGAATCGTAGATATAGGAGGGGGTGTAATCGTAGAGCCAATGGTAGTTTAAGGAATAGCCCGACATAGAGAACTTCAGGATAAAGATCTGCTCGTCGGGGAAGGCTACCGAAAGACGCTCTGCCATACCAAGCTCGGGGCCGAAATAACCCTCGCCAGCGGCACAGGAGAGGTCTACCGGTACAAATGCACCGTTTGACGAGTAGGTGGCGTTATCGAGGCAAAAATTGATAAGCACGTTGTCATATCCGGCGGCGAACTCGGCGTATTTTTCCTCGCCCACGCCGTCACGGAGGTAGGAGGTAAGCGAGCAGCCTGTGGCGTTGCTCTGGCCGATGAGGATAATGACCTTCGCATCGGTGCCTTCGGGGACGGCGGGGAGGGTGTCGTTTATCTGAAAGTCGGAGACCATATCAATTTTGTAATACTCCCTGCCAAGCTCCTCGCCCTCGGGAATAGCGTCGGGGGTAGGCGTGCAGGAGGAGAGGACGAGAAGGGCGGTGATAAGGATAAGGGCAAGCTTTTTCATATAACCTCCTATTGCGGTGGATTGCCGTTTTTCTATATTATAACATATTTCCCGCTATTTTCCAAGGGGAAATTTGTTTTTTACCTCATCCGTCTTTTGCGGGGCAAAAGCCACCTTCTCAAAAAGGAAGGCTTTGCTGAAGGGCGGCTCCGTCAGGAGCAAAAAAAGAAAATCGGGATAGAAAAAGCCCTCGGCGAATGCCGAGGGCTTGGGGTTTTAGTTAGGTTTTTGCTGTGGGGGATTATATACCTTCCCAGTAGATAGCATCGGGACGGTATCTGTAATAAGTGTCAGTGCCATCCGTAACGGTATAAGTTTTAGTGAAAATGCCACTTTCAACCACATAAAGCTCTTTATCACCACTACTATTCATGGGAGTACCTGCAGCATTATGCTTCATAGTGTCTCCTTTTGCATCTTTATATACGTGGCCTGTATCGCCTGTGGTTTCGTTACCACAGTTACATGTTCCAGTATATGTGTTCTTTACTGACGCAAAGTCGGTTTTTTCAGACCAACTATATGTTGTGCCCCATCCAAAAACTCCACCTTTTCCTACTACTTCCAGATATCCTTCTTCAGTATTAACCTTTCCGTCTTTCAAGAAGAAGACACGAGAACCGGTACCAATACCATAATCCCAGCCGTTAAGCTTATTAACATTGGTATTATTAAGCCAATCAGATTTTGTTCCTTCATAATAAATGGTTATCTGTTCGCCAGAGCCAAAACTATTACCCGATGTAAATGCATTCTTGTTAATTGTTACACCATTAGGAACTACAATTGAGTGAACACCGTCGTAACTTGAGAATGCTTTCTCGTTGATTTCAACAATCGGGATGCCATTTACAGAGGCGGGGATTTCAACCATTGCTTGGCCGTTGGCATTGCTATATCCACCGACCTGATAATAATTGATTATACCGTCGTTATCATCGTCAACAGGGATCAGGTTAACGTCGCCCTTAAATAAATATACAGGATAAACAGTAACGTCACGATCATCTCCAAACTTATATTCAGACAGTGCGGTTGCTGTAGTTTTGCCGTCGTCCTTTTTAACGTGAACTTCCCAATGGTCAAATGCACAGTCCTTAACTTCGGGTGGAATGGTATCTTTACCAAGCGTTATAATATTATTATAATCATTCTTGGTAAACGTATCCCAAGCGAGAATGTTACCATTCTGGTCAACGAACGTTGCTGTATAAACACCTACAAAGGAAGGATAAAGAGTGAAGTTGCTTCTATTACCGGCGGGAATAGTTTCAATCTTAGAAGAACCCGCATTCATCCAATGGCTCAATACCAAGCCTACGCTTATGCCCTGATTTGTAAGTGCATCTGTCGCAGCATCAATCTTTGTATTAAAAGCACTGGTGTTGTCAGGAACATATTCAATATGAAGAATCTCGCCATTATTAATGTAGGTAATTGTATATTCGTATTTTTGCTCAGCTACTGTTACGCCATTATGAGCAGGATTACCATAAACGCCCTGACCACCACCGTAGAGCTGGTTAAAGGTAAGAAGAACCATACAATCATCGCCGTTATTG
This sequence comes from Eubacteriales bacterium, assembly GCA_045546635.1. Classification (GTDB taxonomy): domain Bacteria; phylum Bacillota; class Clostridia; order Oscillospirales; family CAG-272; genus UBA1740. The sequence goes on along the minus strand of JAZQDF010000204.1, from coordinate 3,165 downwards.
TGAGTCTTTTGCTCGGTGATAGGATGGTTCTCGGGTGTTACCTTTTCTCCGTTATACTCGGGAACTCCCCATCTGGGATTAGAGAATGCAGAGCAGTTTTCACCAACCTCGGCTCTAACATATGGCCAACTTGGATTATAATCACTAAACTCACAATAGTGATAATTTGTCCATGTACCATAGTGAACGGTTACATTTTTGCAAGTAAGGAAATCTGCCGATGCAACAGTATGACCGTCTGTGGTGGTTGCATCCTCGGTATTACCGATAAGCATACCTGCACGACGATAAGCGTACCACTGATAAGAGGAGGTTACGTCGTTGTAAACATCGAGTCTACAGTCAACGATAACGTTTTCCATATGAACCTTGGTTATGCCCTTACCGTCATCCCACTTAGCACCGATAACGCCGCCAACAGGAGCATCAAAGTCGCCCCAGAGAGAGCCAATAACGGTGTCGGAGTCAATATGAATGTTTGTGAAGTTATGAGTCTGATTATTGGTTGTATCAGGTGTCTTGTCAGCGTTGTACTTAGGGCTAACTTCACCTACAACACCACCTGTTGAACGCTGGTAGTTTGCTACGCTACAACCGTAGATATTGATGTTATCAAACGTACAAGAACCCTGTGCGAGACCTGCGATAACGCCCTGCTCTACGCACTCCATAACGATGTCGGCGTTTCTCATCGTAAGATTCTTGATGGTTGCATCGCAAACAGAAGCAAAGAGGCCGCCGCCGGAATTGGAGTAGGAAATACCGATATCCCAACCGTTTACATAAAGGTTAGAAATAGTATGGCCCTGACCATCAAACGTACCTCTGAAAACGTGTCCTTCCTTATCGTCGGTGTTATAGCCGGCATAATCATAACCGAAGCCGATGGGATTGAAGGAGATTCTGTTACCACTTGCATCAATGCTACGAAGGTCAATGTTTGCACCAAGTTGAACTACCTTGCCTTTGAAATCATCAGCAGGAATATTCACCTTAGTACCATCAGGATTGGAGTACTCTCCGCCACCATCAACCATCGCACCGAAAGCGGCAAGCTGTGCGGGAGTATAAATAGTGTAAGGGGAGGATTCGTCTACATACCAGCTAGTATCAAATCCGCCATTCCAATAGTTATAGTTATCCTCAACAACCTCGTATTCAGAGAAGGTTGCAACGCTCATTACAACATCACCGGTTGCTACATCATAGTAGAACTCGTTATGTGCATCAAGCTCTGAAAGAGCCTCTACGCGAGTCATCGCAACAGGAGTGCCATTCTCGATATGGAACATCTTCGCATTGCCGGGGTTAAGACCGGGAGAGAAGAGCTTGTCGAGAGAAACCTTAATAGGAACGGTGTTACCGGGTGCTACACCCTCAATATGAACGTCGACAGACTGTCCTACCTCGCCACGCTCGAGATCAAGCTGATGAGTAGGAGCTTCCATCGAGTTAACGCTAAGGGTTACGTTTGTCACGCCGTCAGCGAGCTGTACGCCGGCGGGAACCTCTGCGTAGATGTCGTCGGTTGCTTCACCAACGGTTACGGACTCGGTAAGGATGGGTGTGCCGGAGGTGTTGTCAACCTTGTTTTCAACAGACTCGCCTACAGAATAGTTGATTGCCACGTAGGGCCATTCTGCATCTGCGTCATACTGATCGTCGAAGGAGTCGAACTCGCCAGTGGCCTGGGTTGCGATAAGCTTCAGAGAGAAGCCTGCTTCGCAGAGGGACATATCCTGATACTCGTTGCCTGCGTACTCATCCATATGGAAGGCGATGGCAAGGATCTGATAGTCCTTGGGATCAAGGTTGCCTGCCTCGGCGGTGTTGCCATCAAGAACGTCGGTAAGCGTGCCGACAGAGGTAAGACCGTCAAGCGAGGTAATCTCGGCAGATACGGGGTTTACATAGTAAACGTCGATAGCGTCGGAAAGCTCGGTAACCTTACCGTTAGCGGCGATGCTGAGCTGCCACTTGAACTTAAGGCTGCCGTTATTAACGACCTTAACGTATCTGACCTGGGTGTAACCGGGCTCCCAGTTGTCGTGGTTGAATACGGCACCTGCGGAGGCGTCGATCCACTCGTCAGAGTCGGCTGCAAGAAGCTTATCTGACCAGTACATCTCTGCCTTCAGAGAACCCGACTGAATTACGTTGTTTTCGCTCGAGACTATATCGGTGAACCACGCGAAGGTAGTTCCCATAAGCATAGAAAGGAGCACAAAACACGCAACCAGGCTTGTGAATAAGGACTTTTTGGTTGTGTTCATAACTTTTTTCCTTTCAAATTAATTTCTATTTTAAGTAACGCGTATGCGTCAATAATAGACGTAAATTATTAAGGGGTAGGATCACCGAGGGAGCTGCCGTTTATGATATGGCGGTCTTCGTTCGGGATGCTTGAAATTCCCCAGCACTCAATAAGCTCGACAGTAGTATCAGAGTCGAAGCGAAGGGTAAAGGTAAGGGTTTCGCCCTTATCAATCTGCTCGGACACGAGGGTCTGGTCGCCGATCACAAGCTTGATATAGCCGGTTGTACCGGTGGTTTCGTCGTCAATGGTGGTGACGGTAACGGTGTACTCGGTTCCACCCGCGAGGGTGTAGACGCTGTTGCCGGAGGTGTTGGTGACGGTGGTGCTGGTGGGGGCGGTGGTAATGCTGAGGGTATAGACGGAGGAAGTGATCGTTTCGGTGGTGGCGACGCTCTCGTTAAACCAGGCGTAGGTCGACGCACTGAAGACCACGATGCAGGCGATGATTGCGACGAACGAGGTGACAACGCTACGCATAAAAATCTTGTCGGTGAGCGGCTGCTTCTCGCGGTCGGGATCAAGCTGCTGTTTCAGGTAGTCTATGAATTTCAAAACGATTTACCTCCTTTTCTGTGATTTTTGTTGTTTTGATGGGTGCCCTGTTGTTTTTGGGGCACCCAATTGATTTTTGGGTGCCACCCAAGCCCCGAAGGGCTTGGGGGTGGGGGTTAATTGTTTAAATACGTATTAATAAGTTCAATGATGCCTTCGTAAGTGTAATTACCCTTACCTACTGCAATCTTGAAATACTGTACGTTAAATGCTACGAACTGATCGTAGGTGAGATAATCAGCGAAGTCTTCGTAAGTGTAGAGACCGTACTTTTCAATATCAGCCTGCATCTGTTC
>JAZQDF010000203.1:0-1566 GCA_045546635.1 Eubacteriales bacterium | reverse complement strand
CCAAAGGACTTATGCAATACTTCAAGATTAATAAGTGACATAGTGCCCCTCCGATGCTTTATTCTTCCGTAAAACGAGTGCTTTTATCCATATCATATTAATAATTGAACAAAAGGTTCTCGCAGTTAAGCGGCGATTATTATAGCAGATAATTATGTCTAAAGTATGAACAAAACCGCTCTTTTAAAATTATTTATAAAAAATACAAAAAATGTTATTATTTAGCAGGCATAAGTCTGCCTAACATACATTCTGCCCGAATTTTTCTGCAAATTTTTGAATTAGTCTTTTTTTGAAGCGGAGACGGGAGAGGCATCGGCAGAATCAGGACGCTTACGTCTCAAATGAAGCTTGTATATAGCCTCGGTAGCCAGCTCCAGCTTCATAACAACGTTCCTTGCATTTTTGAAATAGCAATAGAAGGAGTCGTCCTCGGTAGATACGTCAATGCAGTCGTCCCGTCTGATGCGGAACCAATCGAACTCAATATGCAGGCTATTGGTCTGAAGGGGGTGGCGGTGGATACGGTAATCCCTGCCGTTATACCTGCCCTCGATGACAAAGCCGTTCTCGATATCCTGAGTAACCCTGGCAGAGCCGAGCTCCTCAAACTTATAGCAGCCGGGCATAGAGAACACGTCGGCCTCATCGGAGAAGAAATACTCGCCACGCTCTACCTGTGCCGTCACCTGCTCCCTCTCCCAATTATACCAATCGGGAACGTGAGAAAACTCGGTTATACCGTCGTTTGCAGAGAGGGTGCCGTTCTCGTTAAGAGTCCATCTTTTACCGCACTCGGTACAGAAGAGCTCTGCCCCCCGAGAGTCCATCTTCGACTCGGTATGACAATGGGGGCACTGATAGAGTATCTTATGAAGTCCCTCTGCCCTGAAGGGCTCTTTAATAAGGAAGCCGACCTCACGCTGATAGGCGTAATCGTCGTAGGTGAGTGCCTCCTTGATTACGGTGTTTATCTGTTCGACCGTCATTTCCTCTATCTGCTCGGGAGTTAGTATCTTGGTAATGGTGGTATGATGAGGTACCTTACGCTTGCGGCGGAAGTCCCAGACGGGAGAATGAAGATGATTTCCGCGATGCACAACGGCAACGACGGGAGTCTTATTCTTCTTAACAAGCATACCTACCGACTCGGGAATATACTCGGTAACACCGCAGGGCGAATATCTCGCCTCGGGATATATGCACACGACGTCACCGCGGGACAGCACCTTGTGAATAGACCTGATAAGATGAATATCCATAGTGAACTTACGGGTGCAGATAGCACCGATCCATTCAAGAAGCCAGGCACGCTTATAGTATCCGTCAATATTAACTACGTTGTTGATGCGGTGAGGATATGTTCCAAGTGCTGTGAGCTCAAAGTCGATAAAGCCCATATGATTTGATAGGATCATATAAGGAGGCTTCAATCCGTCCATATTGATACGCTCTACCTTATGCTTTTTAAAGAGAGTAGCGAAGAAGGAAAGCACAAGAATAAGCAAAGTCAGATACACAGGCTGTCTTATGGGGTACTTGCCTGTTTTGTATTAAGTCGGATCG
>JAZQDF010000202.1:0-8562 GCA_045546635.1 Eubacteriales bacterium | reverse complement strand
CGATCCGACTTTATAAGCAGGGCTATTACCATCGTCGCAAGACCTAATAACCAGGATATGGGATAAATTGTGTATATTCCTATCAGCGAGTGGAATTTCTCGGTGGGGAAGACGAAGAATACCCATATTGCACGAAGCACGCAGATCGCACCTATGCTTGCGATCATCGGGATCATAGAGTATCCGAGACCGCGTAGAGCACCCGACAGCGTATCCATAAGACCGCAGAGGAAGTATACGGCAAGCATAAAGCTCATAAGCTCAAGTGCCGCCTCCATAACTGCCTCCTTGTTGGGATCGTTTGCATCGATGTAAAGGTTCGCCAGCGGACGTGCGAAAAGGTTAAGCAGCTGACCGCCGAAGAAACCGATTACGGTCACCTGGATTACGGCGTAAATTATCGATTTCTTGATTCTGTCGGGCTTTTTTGCACCGTAGTTCTGTCCGGTGAAGGTCATCGCCGCGTGGAGATATGAGTTCATTGAGGTGTGTACAAGTCCCTCGATATTTATTGCTATGGTTTTTCCGGAAATATCGGTGGTGGGCAGGGTGTTTATTCCGGCGGTGAGAATTATGTTGGAGATGGAGAACAGCGTTCCCTGAAAGCCTGCAGGAAGACCGAGCCTCAATATCTGCTTCAAAATATCCCTATCGATCTTAAGCTTTTTGGTATCCAGTGTATAGGGCTTTCCCTGCCTTTTGATCAGTACCGTAATGACTGCTACTGCAGAAATATACTGGGCAATGATGGTTGCCAGACCCACACCGCTGACCGACATTTTGAAAACGATTACAAAGAAGAGATTCAGCAGCACGTTGACTACTCCCGACAGAGAGAGGATGAACAGCGGCGTCTTGGAGTCACCCACCGAGCGGAGCGTTGCCGCACCGAAATTATATACCGCCGTCGCGGGAATTCCTGCACAGATTATTCTCATATAGAGCAGGGCACGGCTCATCAGCTCATCCTTCGTATCCATAAGCGTAAGTGCCGGCCCCGAAATAAGAAGGCCGAGAACACAGAAGACGATTCCGCCGAAGAAGGAGAAGGTTATCGCCGTATGCACCGCACGTGACAGCCTTGTATAGTCCCTTGCACCGTAGCTCTGTGCGATAACGACGCCCGCACCTCCGGCAATTCCCATCAGCAGGTTTACTATAAGATTTGAGAGAGACGAGGTGGATCCGACAGCCGCAAGGGCAAGCTCGTCACCCGAGAAACGCCCGACAACCATATTGTCGGCCATATTGTAGAATATTTGTAGCATACCCGTCAGGATTATGGGTATTACAAACTGTATCATCGGCAGAAATATCGGCCCTTCGGTCAGATTCCGCTTTGCTTTTGCCATCCTTCCTCTCCTTTCTTTGTCGCATTAAAAATATTGTATTCCTTTTTTTCTGATTTGTCAATTGTTTTTGCATAAAATTCACCGTTTTTTTATTATTAATCAAAAAGAAGCTTAAATAATAAAAATTTTTAAAAATTATACTGTACAAATTATGTTTTATATGTTATAATATAAAAAGCAAAATGGGGTTTTAATGTAAAAGTGAACTGAAATTCATTAAAAACAGGATAAATATGGATAATAAGAATTACAAAAATAAAAAACGCCGCCCCGATCAGAGATCGAGGGAGGGCAGAAGAGAGCAATATCTGACCGAGCCGCCCGAGAACGTTATCTTTGGCAGAAACGCCGTAAGAGAGCTTCTTAACAGCGGCAGGGATATTGAGAAGGTATATATTCAGTACGGCGACAGAGAAGGATCGGTAAATCAGCTTATCGGCATTGCCTCCGAAAGAAAGCTGCCTATCCTGGAGGTCGAGCGTACCAAGCTTGACAGTCTTGCCTGCGGAGGAAATCACCAGGGCATAATTGCCATCGCTGCCGAGCGAAATTACGCATCGGTAGATGACATACTCGCCTATGCTGAGCAGAGGGGCGAGCCTCCCTTCATCGTTATTCTCGATGGGGTGGAGGATCCGCATAATCTCGGTGCCATAATCCGAAGTGCCGAGTGTGCAGGTGCTCACGGTGTTATTATTCCAAAGCGTCGTGCGGTCGGTCTTACTCCTACCGCGGTGAAGGCATCGGCAGGTGCCGCCGAGCATATGAGGGTTGCCAAGGTCACTAACCTTGCTACCACCGTCGACGAGCTTAAGGAACGCGGCCTTTGGTTTTACGCCGCCGATATGGACGGGAAGAGCTATTACGATACCGATTTTTCCGGCGGTGTTGCTCTGGTCCTCGGTAGTGAGGGCTTTGGTGTGTCAAGGCTCGTTAAGGAAAAATGCGATTTCGTCGTTTCCATACCTCTGTACGGAAGCGTTAATTCATTGAATGTATCCTGTGCAGGTGCGGTCCTTATGACCGAGGTTGCAAGGCAGAGAAATAGAAAGTGAGGTTAAAGCGTGAAGGATAATGATAAAAAGACAGATCTCGTCTCGGGCGAGGAAGAGATAAATGCTGTCAACGAGACCGTAGAGGAGAATCCCGCCGTAGATGAGGTGGAGTCTCCCGAGGAGGAGCCCGGCGTTCTCGTTCTTGAGGGAGAATATCCCGAGGAGGAAGAGGAGACGAAGGAGGATACGGGTGTACGCCCCACCTATATGCCTCGCTTTACCGAGGTAAGTGAAAAATACAGGCGTAAGGGTGACGCCAAGATCCGCGAGCGACTTGGTATCAAGGCAAGTGAGGACAGCGAGCCGAAGGGCAATCCCGACGAGCTGAAGCTTGATCCCACCGCCGAGTTTGAGTCTGATATTTCGGGCAGCACCGATGCCCGAGCTCCTGAAAATTCTGCAATTGATGAGAGCGACGAGTCCATTTCTGTCGATAAGCGTCCTACTCCCGAGGAGGAGCTTGAGGCAGAGGCAGAGAAGGAGAGAGCCGCTATCAGAGAGCTTCTTAAGGATACCCCCGCACCTGCGGAGGAGTCCGAGGAGGAAGAGGAGACCGAGCCTGAGATCGAGGAGCCCGAGGAGGAAGAGGAGGAATACGAGCTTCCCGATCCCGATGCCGATGAGATCAAGGTTTACGAGTTCGTTGATACCACTCTTGACGAGGAGCCTGCAGATAATCCTGACGAGGCTGATAATAAGAAAAAGAAGATCAGAAAGAAGGATCGCGAGTTCAGCAACCCCATTCAGCGTGATGGCATAAAGGACAGCTTCCTTGATACGATCCTCTCCATCAAGATCAGAAGAGTAGCGGCGGTCATTTTTGCCCTTGCTATGCTGGTTTTGGAGATTCTTTCCGCGACGAGAGTTGTCGGCTTTAACTTCTTTGAGAAGTCCCAGAACTATTCCGTACTTGGTATTATAGATTTCCTTCTTGCTGCTTGCATATTTATTATGGCAGCACCCGAGCTTATCGATGCGGTGAAGGATCTGTTTAACAAGAAGCTTACGCCGGCCCTCATCCCTATTCCCGTGTTTATCGTGTTCGGTTCTTACACTCTCGTTGTGGTAAACAGCGGTGCGACCGCTTATATGCTTCTCGGTCTGCTCTTTGCGACCGTGGTTATTCCTGTTCTTACCGCCTCTCTTGATCGTACCAAGGCTGACTTCATCGCCTTCAAAATGATTGCACAGCCTGAGGAGAAGGAGGTAATTGACCTTAAGAATACAAAGGATTGTCCTGTGGAGAACAAGGCACTTGACGGTGCGGTCGATGAGTATAAGTCCAGGCTTTCCCGTACCTTTACCGCCACCTTCATCTCGGACTTCTTCAAGAATTCCGAGGCTCCCGCACTCTCTGCCAAGCACTTTGGCTTGATTTACGGCATTCCCTTTGGCGTGGCTCTCGTTTCGGGAGTAGTCGGCTACTTCCTTCTTAACAGCTTCGTTGGTGCTATGGCAGTATTTGCCCTCGTTGTTATGCTCGGATGTCCTGCCTTCTCTATCGTAGCAGGTAAGGTATCCTTCTTCCATTCCCAGCGTGCCGCACTCTATACCGACAGCATTGCTATCGGCGAGGAGGCTTATACCAGCTACTCTAAGGTTGACGTCTTCGCCTTTGACGATACCGATATCTTTGGCCCCGAGGATGTGAATCTTAAGCGTTTTATGCTCTACGGTGACAGAGATAATATGGATAAGGTTATGCGTCAGATGTGTGCACTCTTTGCCGCGGTCGGCGGTCCCCTTGACTGTATGTTCTCGGGTATTATAGATAACAGACAGCGTCATAAGACTGCCTCTAATCTTATTATAGAGGACGACGGCCTCTGTGGCGAGGTCGCAGGACACAGGATCTGTGCCGGTAGCGAGGATTATATGCGTCGTAACGGCATTGCCCTTCCTCCCACCGACATCGGTAGCAGCACCGCCTCTATTGATACCACCAAGGTTATGTATGCTGCAGAGGATGGCGAGGTAAACGCTAAGTTCTATATCAGATATTCCTTCTCCGAGGAATTTACCAGCATTATTCCTTCGCTTCGCGATGCAGGAATCATCCCTCTTATTTATACCCGTGATCCTAACGTCTCTACCGATCTTCTTGCCGCTCTTACCGCGGGCAACGGTAATATGAGAGTCGTTAAGCTTTACGATGCGGTATCCGAGACCGCCGTCACACCTCGCGAGAGTGCGAGAATGGTGACATACGGTGACAGACTTGATGCCGCGGGTATGATTCTTCTTGCCAAGAGGTACAGTAAGTTCCAGGGTTATATGAGGTTTGCTGAGATTTGTGCTATGGTGCTTGGAATTGCTCTTGCAATTGCACTTTCCTTCGTCACCCACGTTAATTTCAAGGCAATCCCCTTGGTTGCTCTCTGGCATATTCTTATGTGTGCCGTCATCAGACTCGTCAGCAAGGCTGTGTTCCTTAAGGAGTCCAAGAAGAAAAGCATAGATTAATAAAAGGATTTCCGTGCTACTCTCGGGTGGCACGGAAATTTCCGAAAGGACGAATAAATGCAGAACAAAAATGTGTCGTCGGTGTTGAAATCGGTGTCAAAGCCGGGAAGATACATTGGCGGTGAATTCAACAGTATAATTAAAAATAAGGAAAGCGTCAACGTAAGGTTTGCCTTCTGCTTTCCCGATACCTATGAGATCGGAATGTCGAATCTGGGTGTCAGAATTCTCTACGATGTGCTTAACTCCGACGAGTCTGTCTGGTGCGAGCGTGTTTACGCCCCCTGGACTGATATGAAGGAGAAGATGGAGGAGTATTCTATTCCTCTTACCGCTGTTGAGAGCGGTGATTCGCTTGATAAATTTGATCTTGTGGCTTTTTCTCTGCAATATGAGATGTGCTATACCACCACCCTCGCTATGCTGAAGCTTTCAGGATTTCCCATCTGGGCGAAGGATAGGGCAGAGGACTGTCCCATCATTATCGGCGGTGGCCCCTGTGTATATAATCCCGAGCCCGTTGCCGAGTTCTTTGATCTTATCAACGTAGGTGAGGGCGAGGAGGTTCTCCTTGAGATCTGTCACCTTTACGAGAGGATGAAGCAGGACGGCAGCTATACGAGATCTGCCTTTCTTCGTGCAGCCTCTCATATTGAGGGCGTCTACATCCCCTCTCTTTATCGGGTATCCTATAATTCCGACGGTACGATTAAGGAATATACTCCCCTTTACGACGACGTTCCGACTAAGGTCAGAAAGCGTATTGTGGAGGATATGGATAAGGCTCCCTATCCCGAGAAGCTTGTTATGCCTTATATAGAAACCGTTCACGACAGGATCGTTCTTGAGGTTTACCGCGGATGTATTCGCGGCTGTCGCTTCTGCCAGGCAGGTATGGTCTACCGTCCCATCAGAGAGAAGTCGGTGGAAACGCTTTGTAAGCAGGCGAGATGTCTTTACGATAACACCGGCTATGACGAGATCTCGCTTATATCTCTTTCTATCAGCGATTATTCCGAGCTTCCTGCTCTTACCGACAGCCTTCTTGAGTGGACTGATCCCTTACACGTCAGCCTTTCTCTCCCTTCTCTCAGAATAGACAGCTTCTCCGAGGAGCTTATGCGTAAGGTGTCCTCGGTCAGAACGGGAGGAATCACCTTTGCCCCCGAGGCGGGAACGCAGAGACTTCGTGACGTTATTAATAAGAACGTTTGTGAGGAGGATCTTATGCGTTCGGTTGGCATTGCCTTCCGTGGCGGAAAGAGCAACGTAAAGCTTTACTTTATGAACGGCCTCCCCACCGAGACCGACGAGGATATCCTCGGCATCTCCTCCCTTGCTAAGAGGGTAGTGGATCAGTATTATGCTATGCCGAAGCCCGAGCGTCCGAAGGGTCTCGGCGTCACCGTCAGCGTATCCTGCTTCGTGCCAAAGCCCTTTACCCCCTTCCAGTGGGAGCGTCAGGACACCTTTGATGAGCTTATCCGTAAGCAACAGCTGCTTAAGTCCGCCATAACCGACCGCCGTATCAAGTATGCCTACCACGATGCCAAGGTATCCTTTATTGAGGCCGTGCTTGCCAGGGGCGATCGCCGTATTGCACCTGCTATTGCATATCTTGCCGACCGTGGCCGGATGCTTGACGCTTGGGACGAGTTCTTTGACTACGACCTCTGGATCGAGGCGTTTGACAGCTGCGGAGTCGATCCAACCTTCTACACCTCCCGTGGCTTCGGTCTTGACGAGGTTTTGCCCTGGGATATCATCGATGTCGGCGTGACCAAGGCCTTTCTTCTTCGTGAGAGAAACAAGGCATACGAGGGCAAGACCACACCCTCCTGTGCCGAGCAGTGCAGCGGATGCGGAGCAAACAAGCTGGGAGGTAAGAACAGATGGTGCAAGTAAATGAAACTAAGCGTTTTCTTCGTTTTAAGTTTATAAAACGGGGCAGACTGCAGTATATCTCTCATCTTGACCTTGTCCGTACTATGCATAAGGTCATCGTTCGCTCCCGACTTCCCCTCTGGTATACCGAGGGCTTTAATCCTAAGCCTAAGATGATCTTTGCCGCACCTCTCTCCATCGGAACCGAGAGCGTTTGTGAGTTTATGGACATCCGTATGTCCGAGTATATCGAGCCCGCCGAGGCTATGGCCCGTCTTAACGCTAATATGACCGACGAGATGCAGGTGGTCGAGGCTTACTATCCCGAAACCAAATTCACCGATCTGAAATGGATGTCCTACCGCATCAGCATCATTCCTGAGAAGGTAGAGGAGGGAATAGTTGACCTGATCAACGACAGCCTCGCCGCAGATACCGTTGAGGTCCTTCGCAAAAATTCGGATAAGACGGTTGATATCCGTCCGCTTATAAGATGTGCTGCCGCCAGCCTGCTGGACGGTAGGATCGTGATCGATGCTCTTCTCTCGGCAGACCCATCCGCCTTCCTTAATCCCGAGTATATTATTAAATACCTTAAGGATAAGTGCGGTATACTTTCATCCGAAAACCTTATGGCAGAGCGATATGAAATAATACGCCTCAACGCCTATTTCGGTGATATGACAGAATTCAGATAACCGCGTCAATATTAAATCCCGACAACCGCCTGAGATGCTCAAGATAGCTTATCAGGCGGCTTTTCGTTACCTGGGCATTCTCACCGTCACCTACGGAAATATATCCTATCATCTCGACAAAGCAGTCCTCTATGCTGGTAAGGTCGTCGTGACTTACCGTGAGACTCATATATTTCTCTTTTCGCATGAAGTCGGCGTAAAGCTCCTTTGCGTCCTCCATAGCTCCTTCACCAGAAATATCCAGTCCTCTCACCTCCTCGATAACGTCGCCTATTTGCCTGTCAAGAATAATCGTGTTTATGCTGACGAAGGAGATAACGCATATCAATATGATCACCGCAACTATCTTTACACTCATTACTCTTCTTCCTTCGTTATAAGATTTATTTTTCCTTCGTCGTTTATTGTCATCAGGAATACCTCCTCCTGTCGCACTCCCGCCTCTTTGAGCCTGCGTGATAGCCACACACGGTCGTATCCGTGATACTTAAGGTTATCCTCAAGTATCATTTTGTCGATTATCAGGGCGTGTGCCATAACCGAATCATCCTTTTTTAATATGGACAGCGAGCCGTTCTGCTCAATTGCGGCATAGTACACCTCCTCAATATCGCCGATTCCCTGGCTTCTCATTTCTGACAGCAGCTCGTTTACGGATATCCTGTTATTACTAAGTGACCTTTGCAGAAGTCTTCCTTTATATATTATATATTCAGGCCGTCCCTCTATCAGCCCCTTCATCCTCTCGGATTTGTTTTTTATGGTAGAAAGAATTATCTCCACCGCGAGGATGAATAATATTGGTATGACAGCGTTAAGCAGGGGAATATCAGGATCGTCAATGGGGATCGACGCAATTTCGGATATCAGCAGCGTGGAAACAAGCTCCCCTACGTCAAGCTCACCAAGCTGCCTTTTGCCCATAATCCGTAATGAAATCGATAAAAGCAGGTATATTATAACAGTCCTTACAACAATTGACGTCAAAAAATCACCTCCTTTTATAAATTATTCTATTAATTTTGCACAATAATTCAAAAAATGTAAAAAAATTAAAAAATCCTCTTGACATTTTTTAGGTGTTGTAGTATAATAGAAAAGCTTACAACT
>JAZQDF010000201.1:0-2675 GCA_045546635.1 Eubacteriales bacterium | reverse complement strand
TGCAGGCTCCCGGCTCCCGTGACGAGAATGGTCCTCAGGGTCTTACCGTTGCGCTCTTCGGCTCGGGTCTTGGCGTAGAGTCTACCGCTTTTACTTCCGAGGACGTTATGGCAGCTACCTTCAATACCGAGCTTATCTATGAGGTTGGTAGAATGATTGGTGAAAACTGTCTCCACGCCGGCGTTTCCTGTCTCTACGGTCCCGGCGCTAACACTCACCGTACTCCTTATGGCGGACGTAACTTCGAGTACTACTCTGAGGACGGCTTCCTTGCAGGCGAGATGGCAGGCGTTGAGGTCGGTGCTCTTCTTGACAACGGCGTTGACGTAGTTCTTAAGCACTTTGCTCTTAACGATTGCGAGCAGGACCGTCTCGGTCAGGCAGCTTGGCTCACCGAGCAGGCAGCTCGTGAGATCTATCTCAAGGCGTTCCAGAAGGCTCTTGAGGAGAACGGCGGACGCGGTGGCGTTATGACCTCCTACACCCGTTGGGGAACTACCTGGTCCGGTATGAACCAGAGCCTTATGACCGGTATCCTTCGCGGTGAGTGGGGCAACAACTCCATGCACATCACCGATAACATCCTCGTTTCCTACTGCAACGGTGCAGACGCTGTTCTTGCAGGCGGCGTAACCTGCTTCGACGCAATGCTTCCTTATGCTGTAAACGCACTTAAGGCAGAGAAGGACGATCCCGTTATCGTGAACGCTATGGTTGAGGCTATGCACCACAACCTTTACACCATCATCAACTCTGCGGCTATGAACGGCGTTGGCCCCAACACTACCGTTGTTGCTATCCAGCCCGCTATCATTGACACCATCACCATCGTTACCGTTATCCTCGGTATCCTTGGTCTTGGCGGCAACCTTATCTTCCGCAGAAGAGGCTGATAATTTTCCAACTTTTAATTGACTCACTTAATGCTATCCGGGGCCTCGGCCTCGGATACCCGATGTTATTATCCGGTCTCCCTGTCAGATGAGAATTGCTTTTCAGCTTGACTTTGGCAGGGGGATTTTATTCCTTGATTCGTAAAAATGGGAGATTGCTATGAGAAAAGAGCAACTTATTAACAACGATTGGATATTCCGTTATCACGACGGAACCGAATATCAGGTCGACCTTCCTCATACCTGGAACAACGAGGACGGACAGGACGGTGGCGACGATTACTATCGCGGCACCTGCTTCTATGAAAAAAGCTTCACCGCACCCACTCTTTCAGAGGACCAGCGGCTTTATCTTGAATTCAACGGTGTAAACGCATCGGCAAGGGTAGTTCTCAACGGACGCGAGATTATGACTCACGACGGCGGCTACTCAACCTTCCGTGCGGATATTACCGATTACATTAAAAATACAAATCATATGACCGTAGAGGTGGATAACTCCAAGAACGACAGGGTTTATCCTCAGAAGGCCGACTTTACCTTCTACGGCGGAATTTACCGCGACGTAAAGCTTATCGTGGTAAATAAGCATCACTTTGATATGGACTACTTCGGCGGCTGCGGTCTTTGCGTATGTCCCGAGATGCGTGGCGAGGATGCTTCTGTCTGGGTACGCAATTGGCATAACGCCGAGTGCGGCAGGGTTGAGATAATCCTCCGCGATGCAGAGGGCAGGGTAGTCGGAAAGGGATATGACAGCGACGAGACCATCGTTATCAGGAAGGCACATCTCTGGCACGGAGTAGAGGATCCCTATCTCTATACCTGCGAGGCAACCCTCTACGTAAACGACGCTGCTACCGACAGGGTGTCGGTTAACTTCGGCTGTCGCTCCTTCCGTATCGATTCGGATAAGGGCTTCTTCCTTAACGGCAAGTCCTATCCGCTCCGTGGCGTTTGCCGTCACCAGGACTGGAAGGGCATCGGTAACGCCATCACCAAGAAGCATCACGATACCGATATGGCTATAATCCGCGAGGTAGGTGCCAACACCATCCGCCTTGCCCACTATCAGCACGATCAGTATTTCTACGATCTGTGTGATAAATACGGTATGATCGTATGGGCAGAGATACCCTACATATCCGAGCATATGCCGAACGGCAGAGAGAATACCGTCAGCCAGATGAAGGAGCTTATCGTTCAGTGCTATAACCACCCCTCCATCTGCGTGTGGGGAATCTCCAACGAGATTACCATCTCTACTACCAAGCGTGCGGATATGCTTGATAACCATAAGATGCTTAACGATCTTATTCACGAGATGGATCCCAGCCGTCCCACCACTCTCGCCTGCTACGCTATGTGTGCTCCCTTCGACAGCGTGGGACATATCTCCGACGTGGTAAGCTGGAATCTCTATCTTGGCTGGTACACGCCCTTTATGTGGCTTAATAACGTATGGGTAGACTACTTCCACCACCGTTATCCCAACCGTGCTCTCGGCTACTCCGAGTACGGCTGCGAGTGTATGCCTAATCTTCACTCCTCACATCCCCGCCGCGGTGATCAGACCGAGGAGTATCAGTGCAAATACAACGAGTTTATGCTCAACTTCTTTGAGAAGCGTCCCTTTATGTGGGCAACTCACCTGTGGAATATGTTTGACTTTGCCGCCGATGCCAGAAATCAGGGTGGCGAGCCGGGTATGAACCATAAGGGACTTGTTACCTTCGACAGAAAGATCAAGAAGGACAGCTTCTATCTCTATAAGGCTTGGTG
>JAZQDF010000200.1:0-2841 GCA_045546635.1 Eubacteriales bacterium | reverse complement strand
ATTGATATCCCCGGCGGTGTTACAAGCATTGGTTCTTATACGTTCTCAGGTTGCAGCTCGCTTACAAGCATCGTTATTCCAGAGGGTGTTACAAGCATTGGTGGTTACGCGTTCAAGGGTTGCTCATCGCTTACAAGCATTGATATCCCCGGCGGTGTTACAAGCATTGGTTCTTATACGTTCTCAGGTTGCAGCTCGCTTGCAAGCATCGTTATTCCCAAGGGTGTTACAAGCATTGGTGATTACGCGTTCAAGGATTGCTCATCACTTACCGACGTATACTACAGCGGAAGCGAGGAGGATTGGAGTCAGATAACAATCGGTTATAGTAACACTTATATTTACCGAGCTACAAAGCACTTCAACTACACTCCCGCAAACGAATAAAGCACAATAAAGTCATTGACGGAGAGCAATAAAGCTCTCCGTCTTTTTTATCTACGCCGCATTTTGCTGCTCGCTTATACTTGAATAGTTCAGCATATTCTCAATAAAGATGCCGTAGCCCTCGGTGGGATCTGCGACTAAAACGTGGGCTGGTGTTCCGTTTTATTTCTTCTTTCATACTGCGGGAACACCGCGAGTTTTTTCAATTTGGAGCCTTATTCCAAATTGATTTACTATCGTAAATACCAAAAACTCCTAATATTAGCAAAACGCAGCCCCTGCTACGCCGCCTTTTGCTGTTCGCCTATACTTGAATAGTTCAGCATATTCTCAATAAAGATGCCGTAGCCCTCGGTGGGGTCTGCTACTAAAACGTGGGTTACCGCACCGATAAGCCTGCCGTTCTGGATGATGGGGCTGCCCGACATACCGCGGACGATACCGCCCGTCAGGGCCTTCAGCGTTTCGTCGGTGACGCGGATGCGGAAGGATTTTGAGCCGTCGGAGGTGCGGTCGATGTCGTAAATCTCTATTTTATACTCGGCGGTTTTGCCGTTCTTCAGGGTAGAAATAATAGTTGCCTCGCCCTCGGTGACGCTGTCC
Organism: Eubacteriales bacterium; assembly: GCA_045546635.1. GTDB lineage: Bacteria > Bacillota > Clostridia > Oscillospirales > CAG-272 > UBA1740. The sequence goes on along the minus strand of JAZQDF010000200.1, from coordinate 1,851 downwards.
CGCCTGCCGATAGGAATAGGGGTAGCCGAGGCAGGCAGATCGGTCATTACGCCGAAGACGCCGCACTCGCAGTTCAGGGCAAGGTCACCCATATCACGATCGGTCAGCACGCCACAAAGCTCGCCCGGCTTACCGCATTCGCCCCTATGAATACCCCCGAGAATAACGCCGCAGACCTCACCGCTCTCCATTGGGATGACCTCACCGCTGTCGGCATCGCATATTCCGTGCCCAAGGCCGCCGAAGGCACCGGTCTCAGGGTCAATAAAGGTTACCGTGCCAAGCCCCGCCGCACCGTCGCGAAGCGAAAGACCTATTTTATACTCTCCGTCCTCAAGGCTGGGGCGGATCTCCACAGCTATCTCGTCACCGCGGTGAAGAGCACGAATTGTGAGCCCCGAGCCACCCGACTGCTGTACCAGACGTCTTACGTCGGAGGCAGATCTGACCTCGCGGCCGTCGATGGAGAGAATAATATCACCGCTCTTCAGGGCGGGCACACCGCGGGATTCCACAACGGTGACAAATTTTTGCTTGATACGTACGCCGAAAACACTGCCGCCGGGGATAAGAGATATGCTCTCCTCCTTATCCTTACCGTCGCCAAAGAACAGCTCGAAGAAGCGGGAGCCAACCTCCACGCCGTCGGCAAGGGCAGGCGTGCTTTCTACCTCTGTATCATTATAGGGAGAAGTCAGCTCAGCCCCCTCCTCCTCTGCCGCATATCCCCTGACCGACAGAGGCAAGAGGGTGGTATATATAATCAGAATGAAGGCTATTCCCCTCATCAAAATCTTGTTTTTCATTTCAATTTTACCCTTCACATAACTTTGTTTGCTATGTATTAATTTGCTCAGATGCGAAGTCAAATATGACTAACAAAAAGAGGAAATCGGGCTTTCTTTATTAATAATGAAAACAATTATTTACAAATATCTTTATTTTATATAAAAAAAGAGAGAACAAAACGGTGGTATGCCGAGATGTTCTCTCTTATTATTTTACTTGTTCTGCTCCTTAAGGGCGGCACGCTTCTGTGCCTGCAGACGCTTACGCGAGGGGGTGTCAAGGATAACCTTACGAAGTCGGATAGACTTGGGCGTTACCTCAATAAGCTCCTCGTCGGTTATAAACTCAATAGCCTCCTCCAGCGACAGCTGTCTTGGAGTGATGAGGGTAAGCTTCTCGTCCGCACCGGTAGAACGGATGGCGGTAAGATGCTTTTCCTTACAAACGTTTACCTCAATATCATCGGGCTTGGGATTCTCGCCGACGATCATACCCTCGTAAACGGGGGTTGCCGGGCCGATAAACAGGGGGCCTCTATCCTGTGCCTGATACAGACCGTAGGTGGTGGAAACGCCCTTCTCGCTGGCAACGAGAGAGGAGGTAAAGCGTGTCTTTATCTCACCGCGGAAGGGCTCGTAGCCCGCAAAAATAGAAGAAATGAGTCCCTCGCCGCGTGTATCGGTAAGCAGCTCGGAGCGGTAGCCAAACAGACATCTGGTGGGGATGGTGTAATAAAGCTTCTGGCGTCTGCCGTGAAGCTGCATATCGTCAAGGGTACCCTTACGGGAGCCAAGCTTCTCCATTACGGAGCCCATATATTCCTCAGGAACGTCGATAATAACCTTCTCGATAGGCTCACACTTGACGCCGTCGATCTCCTTGTAAAGCACGCGGGGATTAGAGCAGCAAAGCTCGTAGCCCTCACGACGCATATTCTCAATAAGGATTGAGAGGTGCATCTCGCCTCTGCCCGCCACGCGGAAGGAATCGGTGGTGTCGCCGTCAGAAACGCGAAGCGAAACGTCACGCAGAAGCTCCTTATACAGCCTTGCACGAAGGTGA
>JAZQDF010000199.1:0-12430 GCA_045546635.1 Eubacteriales bacterium | reverse complement strand
ACCGCTTGGCCTCCGACTTATGTCGGTGCGGCCCGTATTATCTTTCAACCTCCTCCATAATGAAGGCCTCGAGGGTGTCGCCCGTACGGATGTCATTGAACTTTTCAATACCGACACCGCACTCGTATCCTGCGTTGACCTCACGAACGTCATCCTTGAATCGACGGAGAGAGGAGATCTTATCCTCAAAGATCACGATACCGTCACGAACGATACGGATCTGTGCCGAACGGATGATCTTGCCGTCCAGGATGTAACAGCCCGCAATGATGCCGACGCCGGGAACCTTGATGGTCTGGCGAACCTCGGCGTGACCGAGGAGAACCTCCTTATATACGGGAGCAAGAAGTCCCTTCATAGCCGCCTCGATCTCATCGATGATCTCGTAGATGATGCGGTGGCAACGGATGTCGACCTTATTTCTCTCGGCGGAGTCAAGTGCGTTTCTGTCGGGACGAACGTTAAAGCCGCAGATGATGGCGTTGGATGCCGCAGCCAGCATAACGTCGGTCTCGGTAATTCCACCTACTGCCGCGTGGATAACGGTAACCTTAACCTCCTCGTTAGAGAGCTTAAGAAGAGATGCCTTGACAGCCTCAACCGAGCCCGCAACGTCAGCCTTAACGACGATGTTAAGAGTCTTGACGCCTGCTGCGATCTGACCGAACAGCTCGTCAAGATTTACCCTTGCATTAGCGGTGAGGATCTCCTGACGGAGCCTTTCTCTTCTCTGCTCGGCAAGGTTCTTTGCCATTCTCTCGTCCTCTACCGCATTAAGCTCGTCGCCCGCCTGGGGAACGTCGTCAAGACCGATGATCTCAACGGGAACGGAGGGGCCTGCAGTCTTTACGATCTTGCCCTTATCGTCAACCATAGCACGTACACGTCCAACGGCGTTTCCTACGATAACGTAGTCACCCTGGTGAAGAGTACCGTTCTGAACGAGGACGGTGGCAACGGGACCGCGTCCGCGATCAAGCTTGGACTCGATAACGAGACCTGCCGCACGACGCTTGGGATTAGCACGAAGCTCCTTTACCTCTGCAACGAGAAGCACGTTCTCGAGAAGGTCGTCGATGCCCATACCGGTATGTGCCGAGCAGGGAACGCAGATAACGTCGCCGCCCCAGGCCTCGGGTACAAGCTCGTGCTGGGTAAGCTGATTAAGAACGTTGTCGGGATTAGCGGTGGGCTTATCCATCTTGTTTATTGCCACGATAATATCAATGCCTGCCGCCTTGGCGTGGTTAATAGCCTCAATGGTCTGGGGCATTACACCGTCGTCGGCCGCAACGACGAGGATAGCGATATCGGTGGACTTCGCACCTCTCATACGCATCGCGGTAAAGGCCTCGTGGCCGGGGGTATCAAGGAAGGTAATATCCTTACCGTTTGCCTTAACTCTGTACGCACCGATAGCCTGGGTAATACCACCCGCCTCGCCGCGTGTTACGTTGGTGTGTCTGATAGCGTCGAGGATAGAGGTCTTACCGTGGTCAACGTGTCCCATTACGCAAACGACGGGTGCACGCTCTACGAGATCCTCCTCATTGTCCTCCGCCTCGGTGAAGAGCTTCTCCTCAATGGTAACGACTACCTCCTTGGTCACCTTAACGCCGAACTCGTCAGCGATAAGCTCTGCGGTAGCGTAGTCGATAACGTCGTTAAGGCCCTTCATCTCGCCCATAAACATAAGCTTCTTGATGACCTCGGCGGCGGTCTTCTTCATTCTGGAGGCAAGCTCGGATACTGTAATCTCATCGGGAACGGTGATCTCGAGCTGCTTGCTTCTGGCACGCTCGGCCTCCATTCTCTTGATCTTCTCCTGTGCTGCTCTCTCCTTATCCTTCGCACTCTTCTGATTCTGGCCGCGGTTGTCCTGCTTCTTCAGCTTCTGCTTCTGAGCCTTAGAGTCGCCGCCGTTAAGAATTGCATAGTACTGATCGTTATATCTGTCATCGTACTTGGAGAGGTTAACGTCGGTGGTTCTGGTATCAACCACACGCGTCTTGGGAGCATTGTTGCTGCTGTATTCACCGCCAATGTTTACGCCGCCACGAACCGAGCTGCGATCAACGGTGGGAGTAATGGTCTTGAACTGCTGCTTCTGAGCCTTCTTCTCTTCCTTCTTCTTAGGCTGGGGCTGGGGAGCGGGAGCCGCACTCTTCTGTGCCTCGATTCTCTGCTGCTTCTCAAGCTGTGCCTTCTGTGCAGGAAGAACTGCAGCTGCCTTTGCGGACTCAACCCTCTGAGGAGCTGCTGCAGCTACCTTCTGCTGGGGCTGCTGCTGAGGCTGCTGAGGCTTCTTCTGCTCCTCTCTTTTGCCCTCGGGCCTCTGAGAGCCCGATGCACGAAGTCCCTGTGCCGCTCTGTTCATATTATCGTGCTTCTTAGCGAAGGGGTTCTCCTGAGGTGCGGCAGAGTATTTGCCGTAGCTCTGTCCTTTTCTATCGTCACGAGGTCTGTCGGCTCTGTTGTTTTCCCTACGATCTCTCTCTGGGCGGTTGCCGCCTGCCTGTGCGTTAGGCTGGGGCTTACGCTCGGGCTGTGCCGCGGGCTTTGCGGGAGAAGCAGGCTTCGCGGGGGCAGCCTTGGGGGCATCTGCCTTTGCCACGGGCGTCTCTTGAGGCTTTGCCGCAGGAGTCTCCTTGGGCTTTACAGCCTCGACAGGCTTGCTTTCCTCCGCCTTAGGCTTCCTTGCAACAGAGCTCTTGATCCTGGAGCGTCCCTCTCTGTAGGCCGCAAGGTCCTTTATCTGACGCTTGGAGGTAAGGTAGGCGAGGAAAAGCTCGAACTCGTCATTATCAACGCTTCCTCCGCTCTTCTTCTCTATTCCGAGCTCCTTGAATATCTCGATAATATCCTTGCTCTTTATATCAAAATCCTTGGAAATCTGGGTTATTTTAGTGGGTAAATTGGTCATAAGAATCACCGTTTCCCGAGGTGGGAAACTCCCTTTCTTTTTAGTTAGTGCCGGGGGTGTCTGCCGTGTCAATGGCACGGCGTATCTCCTCTGCAAAGCGATCGTCAATAACGGCAACGGTCGCAGGGGCGTAAAGCTTGCCAAGCAGTCTGCCAAGCTCGCTTGAATCTATGTTAATGATAAGGGCGTCAACACCGTAAAACGCTGCCTTGGTGAGAAGCTTTTTCTTAGTCCCCTCAGAGGCGTCGCAGGAAATAAGCAGGAGTCTTGGCTTATCCTTACCGCGTTTTGCTAATGCCGAGCATACCGACTCGGTGCCGACGGTCAGCCTGCGGGCACGCATAGCAAAGCCGAGCATACCGCAAAGGCGTGTGTTCATTTTACTGTCCAACCTTCAGTTCCTCTTCCATCTTCTCATACAGCTCGTCTGAGATATGACAGTCCAGCGAGGTCTCTATCCTTCTCGACTTTCTCGCCTTCTTAAGACAGGCGGGATTCTTACAGATATAAGCCCCTCTGCCCGACTTCTTGCCCGTCAGGTCGAGCAGTACCTCGCCTTCGGGTGTTCTCAGCACTCTGATGAGAGTATTTTTCGGGAAATGCTCGCCGCATCCCGTACATCTTCTGGTCGGAATTCTTTTAACGGGCGAATCAGCCATAGCCTTACGCCTTGATGTCTATCTTGCAGCCTGTAAGACGGGCAACCAGCTTTGCATTCTGGCCCTCCTTACCGATTGCGAGAGAGAGCTGCTCGGGAGCAACGGTTACACGGCAGGTACGCTCATCCTCAAGGTAAACGTCAAGAACCCTTGCAGGAGAAAGTGCCTCGGCAACGTACTCGCAAATATCCTCGCTGTATCTGATGATATCAACCTTCTCACCCGAAAGCTCGGCCAGGATAGCGTTGATTCTCATACTGTTCTTACCTATACAGGAGCCAACCGCATCGACGTTCTCATCGCGGGAGTAAACGGCGATCTTGGTTCTGCTTCCTGCCTCGCGGGCAACGCCCTTGATAATAATGGTTCCGTCTGCGATCTCGGGAACCTCAAGCTCGAAGAGCCTCTTTACGAAATGGGGATGTACTCTGGAAAGAGTAACGAGGGGACCGCGTGTCTCACCCGACTTAACCTCGGATATGAAGACCTTGATTCTGTCGCCAACATCGTAGCTCTCGCCGGGGATCTGCTCCTCGCGGAGAAGCGTAGCATAGCCTGTGCCGGTGTCAAGAATAAGATTGCCGCTGGTGGTATCCACCTTGTCAACGATAGCGGTGATGATCTCCTCACGCTTTTCCTCATACTCTCTGGTCTGTCTTTCTCTCTCGGCGGTGCGGATAGCCTGAACGAGCATCTGCTTACCTGCCTGTGCGGACAGACGGCGGAAATCCTTTGTCTTAAGCTCGGTCTCTACGATACCGCCAAGCTTGTGGCGGCGGGAAAGAGCCTTTGCTGCGGTGTAGCCGATCTCACAGTTCTCATCCTGAACCTCGCCGTCGGGAACGACCGTTCTCTGCTGGAAGACTCTCATATCCTTCTTCACGGGATCAAGCTGTACGCGGATTACCGTAGTGGGACCAACCTCTCTGCGGCAGGCGTTTGCGAGAGCAAGCTCGATTTGCGAAATCATATACTCCTTTGATATGCCGTTTTCCTTCTCAAGAAGGTCAAGGGCGGTGAATAACTCTGCGTTCATTTTTCCGTTATACCTCGTATTATATACGATCCTTTCCTGTTTTTTGATATATGTTAATTTTAATAAATCTCTACTTAATCTTCAAAATAAACGGTAGTAAGCTTTGAGATCTCGCTCTGGGTGAGTCGGATCTCGCCGTCAGGCTCGGTGATGGTGATAACACCGTCACGGAAGTCAGAAAGAATGCCTACGACGAGCTTTTTACCGTTCTTCTGGGCAAAGAGCTTAGCCCTTACCTTCTCGCCGACAGAGCGGCTGATATGCATCTCGGTGCGAAGCTCACGCTCTACACCGGGCGAGGACACGTCGAGATAATAAAAGCCCTCGATAGGATCGCACTCGTCAAGAATAGGATCTATTGCACGGTGCACCTTCTCGCAATCCTCAATATTGATACCGCTCTCCGAATCGATGGTGATCTCGAGATGATAATCAGCACCTACCTTGGAATAGGTGATGTCCCAGATCTCATAACCAAGCTCGGTTATAGTCGGCTCCACGGCTTCTCTGACCGTTTCTTTAATGCTTTTTTTCATTATCCCGTCCTCCTATAATAATTTAATTACTAACCTGAATATTTTCGTCGCAGCCGCGACGTGTACGACTGCTGCCGCTTGAAATTTGCCTACGGAAAAACCGTATGCTTCCTTCGCAAGCGTTGCCTTTTCGTTCCCGAAAAGGCATTGTGAAGGGGCTGTCGCTTTCGCGACAGCCCCATAAAACACTATTAACTGTATGTATTATAACATACTATTTTAGAAAATGCAATAGTTTTTCTAAAATTTATTTGTTGCTCTTACGCCTGGAAGTCGTTAGGAGCCTTTCCAACCTTATGCTGACGCTTGCCGAGCTTTCTGAGGCCGGTAGCCTTAGCATACTTCTTCATAAGCTTTTCCATTTCTACCTTGAGCTCAAGTCTTTCCTTCTCAAGCTTCTCAGCCATACCGGCACGAGTCTTAACAGCCTCGGTCTGTGCAACATCTGTGGACTTTTTCTTAGCCATTATATTTTCCTCCGTAAATTGTTAAATAAAATGTTTTGTCGTAAGACGAATAACCTTGCCCACGGGGCAGGAATAAATCCTTGCGGTTAAAATTACTTACGCTTCTTGATCTTCTTAACGATCCACTTAAGATCCTTGTTGTTCTGCTTGATAAGCTTCTTAGCGATCTTAACGTCCTTCTTAAGAGCCTTCTTCTCCTTGCCGTTCTTGTATTCCTTGGTCTTAAGGCGATACTTAGCAAGAGCCATATTAGAGGATGCCTCTACGCAGCTGTTAAGGATGCCGTAAAGTCTCTGCTTCTCAGCACTGGATGCGGGAAGACGGAAGATCTTCTTAGCAACGCCCTGATTCTTCTTAACGTACTTCTCTGCTGCATCGGATCTGGTCTGACGCCACTTCTGATTGATGCTTACGCCGTCAGCGGTAACCTCAGAGCCGTTGTAGATGGAAAGGAGCTTGGAGTTGAGCTCATCTCTCTTGTTGAGAAGAGTCATCATCTCGTTACGGATGGAAGCGATCTTAACTCTGTCAGCTCTCTTCTTAGCCTTCATAGTTACGGGATCGTTGGTGATAACTGCGTAGTAACGCTCGTTATCCTTCTGCTCGTACTTGAGAGCAAGCTTGTGAGCCTTCTGAGCTGCCTTGATCTTCTTGTTGGCTTCCTTCTTAACAGCCTTCATATCAAATACGTTCTTGCCGAATCTGTAGTAGCTCATATCCTTCTGAGACTCTACGAGGCTGATCTTGAAGTCATAGCCCTTGGTGATAACGGTAAGATCCTTGTTAGCCTGCTCAGCAACCTTCTCCTCAAGAGCGGTCTTAGCAACAGCCTTCTTGCTCTTCTTAGCGTGCTTCTTCTTTGCACCTGCGTTTGCTACAGCTGCCTCAGCTGCTGCTGCAACTGCTGCTACGTCAGCATCGCTGTTTCTTGCGGTACCGTCGTTTGCGGTGTAGGAGATTGCAGGAATGGGAGCGTAGGGCTTGCCTGCGATGATGTCGGCAGGAATGGACTCGGATGCACGGGTGAGGTGACCTCTGGTAAGAACCTCGTACTCGTCAACGAGTGCGTTGTAAGCCTTGATCTCGTTGGTAAGAGTCTTCTTGAGAGCCTTTACTCTCTTCTTGTCTGCAAGCTTGTTGCAAACGTGAAGGTTCTCGGATACTCTCTCGATGATGTATCTCTGATAGGTAAGGCAGTTGATTATGTAGAGAACCTTGGTATAGCCCTTAGCCTCGTCCTTCTGCTTTGCAGTGGTAGCGAGTCTGGTCTTAACGTTCTCAAGAGCCTTGTTGCTTCTTGCGAGATACTTCTTAAGCTCCTTCTCGTTAAGGATGCTGATGTTTGCGTTGTACGCACTAGCGGTGGAGGAAACAGGCTGACCTACGGTAGCGATGCCGTAGTTGTTGCTTCCTGCAAGAATCTCGTCTGCGAGACTGTAGGGGATGGTGGGAACCTTCTCACCGGATGCCTTGTTGTAGTCGCCAATAAGCTTGTTGTACTTCTTGATCTGGTTCTTCAGATCCTTGGCAACCTCTTTTGTGCCCTTCTTGTCACCGTTGTCACGGCAAGCTGCAAGGTCGTCGCAGAGCTCGATAAGGATCTGCTTCTCCACAGCAATAGTCTCAACAAGAAGTTCAACTCTGGTCTTCTGCTTTGCTTTACTCATTGTAATTCTCCTTCCGGGGGCTTCGGGCCCCCTTCAAATTTAAATATTTTTATTTTTTTATTGAAATTAAAGTAAGTAAGAGATAGTCAAGCTATCTTAAATAATCATACCGTCCTCTGCAAGGATACCTATGATTCTGCGGCGGTTGCTTCCGCCAAGCTGGTCTACTACCTTGATCACGTTTCTCGTGAACAGCTCCTTATCGCTGATACTGATATCGAAGAGGCCGATGGCAGTGATCAGATCACGCTTAAGCTCGTACTTGTCATTCTGAGTAGGCTTAATATCGGTCTCAAGGAAGCCGATAAGACGCTGCATAGCTCCCTGAAGGAAGTCGACTGCAGACTGATTCAGATCGCCCGAGAGGTTGATGCCGTTGATGATCTGATTGATCTCCTCAACGAGAATACCAAGCTCGCGTTCGCTGAGCCTCTTGCCAACCTGGTGGCTGTCGGTACGCTCAACGAGCTCTCTGACGTAGACGAAGTTCTGAAGCTCTGTCAGGCGGTGATTCTCACCCGACGTGATCTTTTCGATAAGGGAGGTGATCTCGACGGTTCTGATGGGAACCCTGAGGATCTCGGAGTAAACTGTCGCTCTCTTGTTGTAATCGTTTACGGTTGCGATAAGCATACGCTTCGCCGACTGGGATTTGGGCTTCTGATGAAGCTTCTCCGCAGCCATCAGCAATCTGTACTGCTCTGATACGAAGCAATCGAGAATTGCACCGTAGCGGTTACGCTCAACGTCTCTTCCACCGTACCTAATCAGCCAGATGTTTCTCGTGCAGAGAAGCACTACGCTGACCACAAAGAGCACGATATCGTAAACAATTCTTAACAAAAGAAGTACAATTGGCAGTGCCGCCCAACAGATCGCGACAAATGCGATAGTCTGAAGTGTGGGACTGCTTGCACCGATAAGTGCACCAACTGCGACTACCACGGCGAGGGCAAGAGTGACTGCCCAGTATACGCCACGCTCTACCGTGAGAGCTCTGTAGATGAGCTGACGGATACGCATATTGTAGTCGATGCGGAAGTTCTGAGTCAGGTATCTGCGAAGCACCTTATGTACCTTGGCCTGATACTTGATAGGATCGCCTGCGACGCCGATCGCACGGAGGGTACGTCTGTTATAACGCTTCATCGCACGGGCCTTCTCGTATCTGATACGGTAATGGCGGTTCTCATTATCCTGACGGAACAAGTATGTTCTTGCAGATCTCTTGATGATTACCTTGGTTACAAGCGAAAGGACCTTAGCCTTCTTACCGCGTTTGTAGTTGCGGTTGATACGGGGAATGGTCACAAGCTTCGACCAGAATCTGCGAAGAGGTCCGGCGTGCTTAATAGCACCCGATCTTGCATACTCAACAAGCTTTTCATAAATCTCATCCGTCGTAATAGCAGTCTTGCTCTCATCAAGCTTAACTCTGTTACGCAGGCTGAGGATGGGAGGTACGGGAGGTCTGTCTTCCGTCCTGAATCTGATGGTGTCGGGGATGTTCAGCGAGAGAAGCTCAAGGTGCATATAACGCTCGTGCTCGGAGTTGAACTCGCGAACCAGCTTGTTATAAACCTCAATATCCTCGTGAAGCCATCTGCTCCATACTCTCTGCGAGCGTCTTACGCCCGTCTTGGTCGCGGAATAAAGCCTCTTACATTCAATTTCGATAACGCCACCGACTCTTGCGATATACTTAAGAGCAATAGCATCCTTTTCGGTAAGCTTGGTATTGACGATCTCAAGGAATTCATCCTTCCTCGGAAGTAAAACTCTGAGGAAGCCCTGCGGTCTTACGTGCAGCTTACGCATAAACCATACGTTGATCTCGCTGCCGACCAGCTTCCACCAGTTAGCCACGTTGTCAACCGAGGTCATACTTCTTGCACGAAGAGCCCTTCTGAATCTCTCCTCGATCATCTTGGACTCGAGGTCAAGTGCGGTTTCAACCGTACATCCGGAGCGAATATCCTTCGCCTCCTCCTCTGCCTCGTCGGTATCAAAGGTATCAACGGCTCTGTTGCTGATGCCCGAGTGAGGATCGGTAACGCTTGCCGCACCGAGTATGAGCGAATCCTGGCCCTGCATACCTGCATCAAGCACCACGGAGGTGTCTGTGCCGGCAAGCATCATAGGAATACCCGTGAAGGGTATCGCAGCCTCGCCCGTCTGGCTGAATCCGATAAGAGGAACGCCACCGGGAGTCATACCGATAAGTGTAAGTCCGTCAAAGTTGGACTTCAGGAAGGGAACGCCCATCTCTGTAGCGTATCCCATAGCTCCAACAGACATCACGGGAGCACCCGCCGTGCCACCTGCAGCACCCGACGTACCTGTGTAGAGGCCGTAGCCGTGCCACTTGTCGCCGACCGTTCTTGCTCTGCCGCCTACGGTCTCGATGATCTCCCTGCAGCAAACGATCTCGGGAAGCTTGATCATTCTGCCGTATCTGATGATCTCCTCTGCAACAGAGGTGGATACCTGGGAGAACTTAACGCCGACCATCTCGGACAGCTGCTCTGCGGTTCTGTTATGAGCGTTGATAGAGTCAATGAACTTCTTCTTGTAACGTACGAGAACGTTGGGGAAGAAGGTAATTCTGCCGTAGCTGCGGTACTTGAGAAGCACCTTATTAATACCCGAAAGTCGCTCTCTCTCAAGAACGAGTCTCTCCAGCATAAGCCTTGCGGCGTTGCGGTCGGGACAGCTCTTCATCCAGCGGACTCGGAGATTGTAGATCTTACGGCTGTATTTGGTATTGATGTTGTATATCTTCTTCTGATAAGACGCACTGTTGCGGTCGCTCTCGTGAACCACCGTCTCAAGTCTCAGGATAGCCGCCTCACGCTCGTTGTTAAGGCGGGCAAGCTTACGCTCGAATCTGTCCTTACGCTTATCGTTTCGGTTTTCCCTGCCCTTGAGTCCGCTCTTGGAGAAGACAAGCGACTCGTCAACGAACCAGATCTCGGCGTTGGTCACCATTCTGTTCCACCAAGCTACGATGGGCTGTGCCCAAACGAACAGGTGCTGAAGGAATCCGATGGGATGCCACCAGGAGACAGCAGGAAGCTCGTCGGTCATAACGTCGAATACGAAGGGAGCGTTAATAACCGTAGTTTCAACTGCACGGTTCTCGGTCAGCCTGAAGTGGTGCATCATAAGAGGAGTATATACTCCGCTACGCCACAGCCTGGGCTTCTCGTAGGTGGAATCCTTAAGAGGATCCTTGGGGAATACCTCAATATAATTATCTTTATAAGTAATAACGGGAACCTGCAGATTCTCTGCCTTACCGACCAGCTCCTTGGCGGTAGCGGTGGTGATACGCGAGAACTGCTCGCCGACGATAGACATATAGTCGATCGCACGTCCGTCGTAAAGCTCGATGTACTTGAAGAGCGAGCTGCCGTAGCGTCTTGCTGCATCGGTGCGGTCAAGTCGCTTGCATACCGCAACGTTAAGTCTGCGAACCTCGATGATGTTGGACAGCACCCTGAGATTCTCAACCAGTGCGGTAACGACGCCGTTCTCGTCGAAGGCCTTTGCAATAGCACGCTCGGTACCCTTGAGGGCACGCTTGAAGTACTTGACAGCCCTGCGGCTCTTTGCCTCGAAGGCCTCAAGCTCGTCGATCGATACGACCGTGTCAGCCGCCTCTCTCAGCGAATCTATCATCACCCTCGCAATAGCAGAGGCTCTGTCAACGATAGCCGATTCATCAGACAGGCTTGCGGTGTTGGATACGCTGCCCCGCTTCTCAAGGATCTTTGCCGAGCTCTCAGCATAGGTTGCCTCGTCGGGCTCGACCTCGTGGCGAGGAGTCATTCCGATCTCGCGTACCGTACTGCCGACCGTCTCGATCAGCCTGCGGTTATATGCGAAGATGGGGAAATCAACCTCTCGTCCGCTGCCAACGTACTCTACGATAGCGTCGGGAAGTCGGTCATATCTGCCGCCCGTAGCCTTCTCGGTAAGCTCTACTGCCTGGTTGTAGGAGCGGATAGCATCCTCAAAGAGCCTTCTCGCCGCCCTTCTCTGTGCAGGCTTGCCCTCGCGGTAGGCCACACGCATATTCTGATACGCCAGAATCAGCTTCTCTCTCTCAACAGCCATACGGTTGATGATCAGGCTCTGTCTGGTTCTTGCGAAGGCACTGCCCGCCTTGACCGTCTTGATGCCCGAGAGCTTCTTGCCGTACTTGATGCTGATGGCAAGGACTCTGTCCTTGTAATCGTCGGTCGTACGGTCTGCAAGAGTGGTGCTCGCCTCAAGGCTATGAAGCTCGCTCTCATATCTCTTGCGAAGGATTCTGTTATCAGAAATAAGCTTGTTAAGTCTCGCCTTCTCGCGATTGAGCTTTGACGTACCACGCTTAACCCTTCTTGCGAAGGAGGCCGTACCGTGTCTGCCCTTCGGCGGCTTGATATCGCCGATAAGCTCGTCGGCGGTATAAACGGGAGTGATCGGCATAGTGTAAACACCGTCGTCACCCTTGCCCGCATCGTCTACCTGAACGTAGCTCTCAACGTAGGAGAGCGAAGGAACGACCGCCAGGGACTTGCCCGAAGCGATGTTCTCAGGCAGGAGCGTGGACATTCTCGTCAGCTGCTCTCCCGTAAGAGATGCGTAGCTGATAACAAGCTCGTTATACCTGTCTATTTCGTAGTGGAGTGCAACTCGTGCCTCCTTTATGTAATTGTGAGCGTTAATTCTGACAATATTTTCAAGATTATTACACTTGATTTCCAGGATCTTACCGCAAATCTTGATGATCGCAACCAGAAGCACGGGTGCTTCCCTATCATCCCTGTTATCGTCAAAGGCACGCTGTGCTATCTTAAGTGCGGACTCGAAGCTCTTAATAGCATCCTTGCTATGCTTCAGGTAGGCCTTAAGCTTCATCTCACTCTTGGTGAGTCTTGCACCCTCGGCAATAATCGCATCCACGAGCTCGTCGTGAATGATCAGGTCATCGGGATCAACACTGTCATCAGGATCGTCGAAATCAGGATCGTCGTCGGCAGGATCGCCACCGTCAGAGCCGCCACCGTCAAAGCCATCGGAGCCGCCACCGTCAAAGTAACCGCCCTCGGCAGTCTCGGTCTCCCCCTCCTCTGCATCAGGCTCATCAGCCTC
>JAZQDF010000198.1:0-9084 GCA_045546635.1 Eubacteriales bacterium | reverse complement strand
ACCGCCGCTGCTGCCGCTGTTGTCGGTATTACCCTGGTCACCGATGTACCTATAGAGAGTAGCACGCTTTGCCGGCATATAATCAGCAAAGGACATATTCTTGCTCTCGTTCTTGCCACAGGTTCTGTAGAGGTCGAAGCGGAATTTATAGTTGTTGGCGTTATGGTAGCTCCGCGAGGTAGCGGTATCGGAGGAATAGAGAGCGGCGGCTATATTAAACGCCTCCTCAAACACGGCATTGGTAAGCATCTCGCTTGCGTCAACGGCCTTAAGTGCCTCGATATACTCGTCGACGAAGAATCCGCCCGAGCAAACGCTCTTTAAGAAGAGAGGCGAACGCTGGTCACCGTTGCCAAGTGCCTTCTTGCTGAAGGGATCGTCCTCGGTCATACCGTGGCCGGTGGGATTCCAGGTGTTGACACCCAGCCCGCGATCCATATCGTAAGGAATGAATATTACCTTACCCGTATCGGGACGGAAGTAGATGTAGGTGTTGTTATAGTTGTTGCGAAGGTCGTCGGGGTTGCCGATGAAGTATGATACGGCACAGTAGTAAAGGAAATTCTCCATATCAACGACCGAAGCAAACTGCTCCTTCGTAAGACCACGCGAGTTAAGAACGCTGATAAGATTCTTAAGGCTCTGGTGAGTGGAGGTCTTCTTATTGGTTTTAAGGTCATAAACGAAGAATTTACTGTTATCCTCATCCTCTACTCCGTAGGAGGAGAAGGAGGTGAAGGTTGCACCCTCGTTTGTCCAGCCAAGCTTATAAAGGTCGCCGCCCAGGGCAGATGCGGGCAGGTTCTTCTCCAGGAAGATCTTATCAACCGGCTCGTAGATCACCCATACGCCTGCGTGATCATTGGCAATATCAACCGAGGCAAGATTTGTGTGGGGGGCGATCACTCCAAATTCACGGTAGAGATCGTAGGAGTAATTCTCCCTGATGTAGGTGGTATCGTCGTTTCTGTTCCAACGCATATCCATCTTCTCAAGGGTGGCGAAGGTACGGTTCTTACGTGCCTTTCTCGCTGCGGCATCAGTCCAGGTGAGAGCGTCGCTACCGTAATAGTCAACGTCATCAAAGGTCTCCTGGAAGCTGACCTTAAAGTGTACGAGGTTATACATTCCGTCCCAATCGTTGTAGAAGGAGGTGCGGGAGGTATTGCCCTTCATACGAACGCCGACCTGGTCAATAACCCACTCGTCCGTGCTGCCGTCGGGATAGGTGACGGTGATTATCATATCCGCCATACGGTAGATGGGAGATTTTGAGCCCTTTGAGGCGTACTTTTCGTAATCCTGCTGTATCTTCGCAAGCTCGGAATTAGAGATGTCGAGCTTTATGGAAATATGGTTATTGGGATCAAAGACAGCATTGAAGGCCGCCAGCTCGTCTGCGGGATAGCTTGGGTTGGGGGCAGGATCGGGATCGGGCGTAGGATCGGGATCGGGCGTAGGATCGGGATCAGGCGTAGGACCGGCATCAGGCGTAGGATCGGGATTCGGAGTGTAGCCCGGATACAGAATGGCAAACGGCTCGTCATAGGTGAGCCACACGTTGTCTACGTTATCGTATACGATCTCGTCACCCGTGGGTATGGAAAGGTCGGGCGTCTGTGCCCCACGATTGTTATTATTAAAGATGAGGAAGCTATAATCATCGGGAACAACCGCCTTATAAAGACCGACGCTGTCGGCGGTGATAGATCTACCCGGCCAGCCGCCCTCTATCTCGCCGCGTGAGCCCCAATAGTAGACCGCAACCTGCTCCCAGCCTGCACGGTTGAGAAGATATACAGCTCCCATATCGGGATCGGGAGTGGGGGTGGGAGTGGGATCGGTGCTACCGC
Organism: Eubacteriales bacterium; assembly: GCA_045546635.1. GTDB lineage: Bacteria > Bacillota > Clostridia > Oscillospirales > CAG-272 > UBA1740. The sequence goes on along the minus strand of JAZQDF010000198.1, from coordinate 7,231 downwards.
CATCATTATCGCCCGAGCCGTTGTCTCCCGTATTATCGCCGGGATTATCGGGCTTATTATCACCCGAGCCGTTGTCTCCCGTATTATCACCGGGATTATCGGGCTTGTTATCGCCGTCCGTATTACTGCCGTCACCGATACCGTCATCCGTACTGCCATCACCGATAGGCTTGTCGGGGATAAGGTCGCAGGATACAATACAGATAGCCATAAAGAGTATAAGGAATATGCCTAATAGCTTTTTCATTATTATTCTCCCTAATAAGAAAATTAAGATATTTCTTCATTATAATTATACATTATTATTTTTCTATTGTCAAGAAAAAAACCGACTCACGCATAAATGAGTCGGTTTTAAAAAGCAAATTACTTAACGGAAATAGTGAAAATGCTCATTTCCCCGGTGTGATTAACAATTGTAAGAGCCGTCTGCTCTGTCACGCTTGTCGCCTGGTTAAGAGGAAGCTCTACGCCGCCAAGAGTCGCGGTAACGCCGCCCTCACCGGTAAGGCTGACGGTGCTTCCCGCCTCGACGGTGAATACCACCGACGCACCTGCATCGAGTCTGATGTAAAGAGCGGATGAGGTAATGGGAGCAGGCTCATAGGCGGTCGCGGAGTAAAGCGAGATGCTGAACTCTACGCTGACGGTATGCTCGTCCGACTGGGAGGCGGGCTCATCGTCCTCCACCGCGGGAGCAACGTAGGAGATGCGGAAGATAAGCTCATCGCCCTCGGCAACGTAGATAGCACCGTCGGTCTTGCTATCTGCCTCGGCGGTTATAGTGCTGAAGATCTGCTCCTCACCGTCCTCGTTAATGACGATAATATTTCTGGTGATCAGAGCCTCGCAGCCCGCGGTAGGTGTCGAAAGAACGAGAATACCGTTCTTATCGGCGGTGTACTTATAGTATACTGTATCACCGTCGGAAAGCTGTGCCACGGCAGAGCTATCGGTAACGGCAATGGGATTCTCGTAAGAGCCGAGAGGTGCGAGAAGCTGCATAGTGTCGGTAACGTGAGAATCCGAAATATTCTTCACTGCGAAGAGGCTGGGAGAATCGATATCCAGGGCTACAACACCAACCTCGATCTTACCGTCTGCATCGGCATAATAGGTCTCACCGTTATAAATAACGGCAAGGTTGGGATTATGTATGGTAACGTACTTGATCGTGGTGCCGCGGCAGGAATAATAATGCTGCTCGCCGGGTGCAAGGTCGATGGCAATATCATCATCGACTGTGGGGAAGGGCTTCTCGGTGGAGCCGTCAGGTCTGTTGTCAACGACGGTGATGGAAAGAGAGTCGGTTCCCTCCTCTACCTTGACGCCGTAGGTCTCGCCCCAGCAGTATTCGGGAAGAGTCTCGCTGTCATAATCTACGTAATAGCTGCCGATATCGATAGTAGCCGTAACCCTTCCGTCGGTGCCGCTGGTAAGCTCGTATACCTTGTCACCTCTGGTAAGAGTGAACTTAAGTCCCGAAAGGGGTGTACCGTTGTCAAGAGAAACGGTGAAGGTGACGGTAGAGCTCTTGGTATCGGGGATCACAGCCTCGTCGCCGTCGTCAAAGTGCTCGCCACACTTATCGCAAAGATAATCGTCGTCGGCATCAACGTGCGTGCATTCCTGCTTTCCGCCGTCGTTATTTCCGCCGTCGTCGGTGTTATCGTCATTTCCCTTACCTCCGAGAAGGATAACAAGAACTATTCCGACGACAACAAGAACAGCACCAGCAATAATGCCGATGAGGGCGGGGAGAGGAAGCTTTTTTCCTCCCTGCTTTACCTCTGTATTTGTGTTCTCCGAGGGGAGAGACTCCTCGGGAAGATTCTTTTCTTCGTTCATAACATATACTCCTTTTTAAAATAACGGATATATTATACCATTTAGTGAATATTATTGCAAGACCTTTTTAAAAAAATGCACCGCGGAAGGTCCCGCGGTGCATAGTCAACCCGGTTAAATGGTATAGAAGCTGATAACGTAGGTCTGACGCTGAGTCGCGTTTACGTAGAAGCGGATAGACTCGCCCTCCTCAAGAGTAAGGTGGAATGAGCCGCCGTTCTCGTTGCCGTAAACGTTATAATCAAAGAAGGGATCGGGGCCGTCATCGGTTGCCTCTGTCTCGGCTGCTGCATCGTACGCATCGGCATCAATAAAGCCAACGCCTGCGGGAAGGTTGAAATAATAAGTGCCCGCCTCGGGTGCGGTGAAGGTCACCTCGTTGGTCCAGGAGTAAGCCTCGGTTACCTTAACGGCAAACTCGTTATCGGCAAGCTCGATGTACTGCTCGTCTACGGGGCCGACGTGAACCGTAATGTCATAAAGAAGCTTGTCGAGAATGTAGATCTCGAGCTCATACGCACCCTCTGCCTTAGGAATGAAGAAGAAGGAACGCTGGCTGCCCGAAAAGGTGAACATAACCACAGCGGTCTCGTTCGTATAATCAGCAGGATTCTGCACCTCGACACCGTCAAGGAAGAGCTTGAAGGATACTGCGTCAGCAGCGAAGTGAATAGAGGTGCCCTCGGGAGTGCAGGTGCCGACGTAGAGGTTAATTATGTCGCGGACGCCACACTTCATAAGGCTACCGTCATACTGATTAGAGAGGGTTCCTGTGGATTCGTCTCTGTTTAAATAAAGGTCGAAGCCGGTAGGAACGAACTTGGATTTGGGATAGGGGTTCTCTGCATCTCTGTCGCCGAGCGTCTGAGTTACGTTGATACGGTAGGTATCGGGAGTACGCTCGTCGGTGGGATAATACTCCTTGGTATTGGCATCATACTTTACGAAGGTGATGTCGCCCGTCTCGGGATCGTACTCAAGGTCAACGTCGTGATAGAGGAAGCCGATACCGTCTGCAGTACCCGGATCGTTGGTATAACGGTCAACCTTGATCTCAAGAGCCGTAAGAGCGTAATCGTCAGAATAGCTGAAGGTTACCTCAACCTCAAAGAGATTTACGTTATATACAGTATCTCTGCCGGAGGCATTTGTCTCGGGATCGATGGTAGTAACGTCGGTGGTGTTAAGCACCGCGGTGGTGTAGCTGTACTTGAAGGTGACCTTATTTTCGTCTGTGTTGGGAGTAATTACAAGGTTGCCCGTGGTGGCAGTAACGTCCTCTTCCTCCTCAAAGTCACCGATAGCAATGGTGTAAAGGATGTAAAGAGTCTCCTCAATACCGTACTCACCTACAAGGCTGGAGAGAGATACGTAATATCCGTTAATTCTGGCAGGCTCTGCCATATCAAGCTCAAGGGCACCGCCGTTGTTGGAAACAACGCCAAACAGAGTCTCTGCATTGACGGGCTGGTGCCAGGTCTCGTACGTACCGGACGCCTGGTTGCCTGCATTAAAAGAATCGGTGCTGACAGACACGTTAACATAGCCGTCCTTACCGAAGATGTAGCTTACGTTCTCGGTCTTGCTGGCAACGAAATCGGGGCCTGTGTTACTGGGGCCGTTGAATGCATAAACAAGCTCACCGCCGTTTACAAGATACTTCTGGAAAAGAATAGCGTTTACAAGCTGATCAAGGCTGGTCTCGTCGATGTCCTTAACCTTCTCGCCGCAGCCCGCGTGAGTACAGTAGCCTGCGGGATTGACATTATGCACGTGGCCGCCGCAAACGTCGCAATCACCGTTCATATCCTCGTCAGAGTGGGTAGAAAGCTTATCCTTCTCGTCGTGAGAGCAGGTAGCGTCCTTCCAATGATGAGTATCGTTTATCGACCAATCTGCCGCAAAGGTGTGGGTATGTCCGATCTCAAGCTCACATACGTCACAGATGCCATCCTCGTCAGCATCAACGTGGGGACCGAAATCGCCCTTCTCGGTTTCTGCGTGCTCACAGGTAGCGGGATGCCAATGGTTGTTTGCATCCGAATACCACTTATCGCTGAAGGTGTGCTCGCAGGTATCATTCTGCTTTTTTCCGCCGTCGCAGGATATCAGAAGAAGTGATATCATCGAAAGCACGCAAATAAGCATTATCAAAGTTTTTTTCATAGGTAAAACCTCCTATTAATTTCGCAGGAAATGTAAAAAATCCTTCTATTATAGATTATACACTATAATTGTTGGAATTGCAAGCATTTTTTATCATTTTTTTGACTGTTTTTATATTTTATTATGCGAAAATGCAGGATATCGTGCATAAAAATGCAAAAAGCGTGCAAGAGTAAATACCCTTACACGCTGATTCTATATCATCTCGGGCGGGAAGGCTCGGGACATTGAGGCGTTGGAATAGCTTCGATCCCCCGTGACCTCCTTGATCACCTCGATAAATGGTGGGATCTCTGCACGCTCTTCCCTGCTATGAAGCTCGGTTTCCATAATTGCGGTGGCACCCCACTCGGGATAGACGTCGATCTCGAATACCTGTCCTTCAAGCCTGAAGGTGTGACGCGTCTTCAACACCGGACGGGTGCCCTCAAGAATACCCTGTGCGAGCTCGTCAAAGCGGCACTCGTCTATCTCGGTCTCTATCTCGGTGGAGGAGATGCTGTCGATACGTATCTTCTTATTCTCGATATACTCTACCCTGTCCTGATACCGACGCCGCCTGACTCGGTGAGTGACGCCCGGCTCGGACTGAATATAGATCTGTATAATGTCGCTTCTCGTATATTCAGGCTGGGCGGCGAGGATGGTCATATCGGGCATTCTGATAATATATTTACGCTCGATCTCAACGCCGATCTTCATTTCTTCCTTCATTTTTTCTAACCTTTCTTTACATTTATACAATATTATAGCATATTTTATGCTGTTTTTCAAGTGGAATTGATTTTTCATATTGACTTAATAAAAAAAATGTGTTAAAATGTGTTGTAAAGAAATTTCAAGTCATATCGGAGGACTGTTATGGATAACAACGTCTTTAATAGCGAATTTGTTAAAAATACCTCGGACGGGGGCTTTGTAAAGCAGAAGGACAACAGCACCGAGGAGGTCAGCTACAGCGAGGAGAAGCGTCCCAGCCTTGTAGACGAGGATGACGCAGTAGATAATACCGAGTCTGCCGAGGAGGTCGAGCCTGCAGCGGATGAGCCCGTCGAGGAAAGCGAAGCCGCGGAGGATAAGACGGACGACGAGAAGCCTGACACCGCTGATGAGCCTATAGATGACGGCGAGGAGCCGAAGTCCGCCAATGATGCTGATAGCCCCGAAGATCTCGCCGCTATTGAGGAGGCGGAAAGAGCCGAGGCAGAAAAGGCCGAGAAGGAGGCACTTAAGAAGGCTGAAGCCGAAAGAGCCGAGGCGGAAAAAGCCGAGAAGGAGGCACTTAAGAGGGCTGAAGCCGAAAGAGCCGAGGCAGAAAAAATAGCCGAAAAGGAAGAAAAGAAGGCTCTTAAGGAAGAGAAAAAGCTTATAAAGGCGGCAAAGAAGGACGCGAAAAAGAGCAAAAAGGATGACAAGGATGACGACCGCGTTTACGATGACGACGGCAGCATCTTTAAGACAAAGGCGTGGCGTAAGGCGTGGAATACCATCTGCCTCATTCTGCTGCTTGGTGTGATTCTTATTCCCGTAGGTCTTCTGGCGTACATAGTATTGAAGTATTTACATATAATATAATTGATAAAAAAACACCGCTGATGTGCGGTGTTTTTTGTTTACAGAGAGAATTTCTCCTTTATCATCCTCGCCACCGCGTCGGGTGAGAGGCGTGTATTGTCAATACGGATATAGTTCTCGAAGGGGATCTCTCCAGGCACACTTACCAGACGGTGATTCGCATCCTCTCGCATCAATCTTTGGTCGGATGCGGCTATATCACGCTTTGACGCCTTATTGCGAAGGCGGTTTTCAGTCTTGTTACGCTCGAGGCGAACCGACTGATCGGCAACAAGCTCTACGCAGTAGATCTCATCAAACCTTGATGCCACCTGCATCACGTATTCGCGATCGGAGGGCATATCAAATGCCCACATATAAGTGAATATCATACCAGCGTTATCTGTTTTCAGAAATTCCTCAAAAATCACCTCGCGAAGCCGTGCTATTACCCCGCCGTTAAAGGAATTGAATATTTCGATAACAGGCTCTATCATCATATGGTTGTGAAAAAGGCGAAGATCGGTTATTTTCATAAGCTCCTGCCCCACCGTCATCTTGCCGACGGCACCGCTGCCGATTATAAGTACGAGTTTCATCGAGTGCTCCTTATTGTTTCAAATTATTCTATCTAGCATAATAGTCATATTTGCAAAACGGGCATTTCGGATAATCAAAATCGTGCATTTTACCGCATTTAGGGCACTGCTTTTGCGGCAGGCCCTCTTCCATATTCTCCTCCGTTAAAAAGAATTCTAACTTTCGGCAGTTCGGACAGCAATAAATATCAACCTCCATTGCACCTGCTAAAAGATTAGGAATGTCTCCAAATATCCAACTCGTTTGACCAAACTGCATTTTTTCTGTTCCAATATGGCTCATTTTTTTACCGCATCGCAAGCAATCAATTTTAATTCCCATAGTAATCTCCTCTTATTATGGCTTATTATGAAGGTAATACTTTATCAGTTTTGATATTTCATTATATCATATAATAAAAGGTTTGTAAATAAAAATGTAAAAATGCTATGCGTAAATTATCTGAATATACAATTATCAAAGAGAAAAAAGGCTTTGCCGCAGTTTGATCATATTGCAAGATGCTTTTCTGAAGCATATCGGAATATGCCGATTAAAATGTCGATGAATTACTTACAATACGAGCCGCCAGGCTCCTTTACAACAGATATAGCTGCCAACTACGAAAACCACTGCGTCTTGCGGGGCGGTGGTTAATGAATTGTCGACACGGTCGACGTGAATTGAAGCTACGCTTCGTGAATTGACGGCACGGCCGTCGTGAATTGTAATTTGCAAGCAAATTACATTAATAAAAAATGCACCGATTGCTCGGTGCATTTTTTATTAGCCGTTGATCATCTTTGCGATCTCTGCTCCGTAATCCTCTTCTCTCTTCTGGATGCCCTCGCCCTTGTCGTAACGAACATAGCCGGTTACCTTGATGTAGCCGCCAAGCTCCTTAGCAACGGATGCAACATACTTTGCAACCGACATAGAATCATCCTTAACGTAAGCCTGCTCAAGAAGGCAGTTGTTCTCGAAGAACTTGCCAAGTCTGCCCTTAACGATGTTCTGAAGAACCTGCTCGGGCTTGTTAGCCATCTTAGGATCTTCCTTCATCTGATTGATGAGGATAGCCTCC
>JAZQDF010000197.1:0-6719 GCA_045546635.1 Eubacteriales bacterium | reverse complement strand
GGGTGATGCATACAAGCTCGTCGGCAGAGGAGTTTTCATCCACCACCTCGATATACATAGTCCCACCAATATACTTGGAGAGGTCTGCATAATACTGAACCATATTAAGAAGTCTCATTCCGTTAGGAACGAAGGGGAACTGATAGTTCCAGTACTTGAAGTTGGAGTATCTCGCAACCTCAATCGCCTCGCCGTCGCGTACTACCATAAATCTGATATACGCCTTACTGTTATCAGAACAGCCGCCAAGCTTATATGAGATGTAGCCCGAGCCGCCGAGAACGAATTCGGACGAACGCATAACGCCCGTTGCAGAGGGCATATACATTCCGTAATGATAATCGCCGTCGCGGGAGTAGGTGATATTCTCGTTCCACCAGACGCTCTCGGTATTTACGCCGTCATTGGAGAAGGCCTCGCCCTCAACCACAGTCCAGCCTGCAAGCGAGCCAAGCTCAAAGCCGCCGTTTGCGATCTCGTAAATAGAGGGTGCGGTCGCCTCGGTCTCGTATCGATAACCTTGGTGAAGAAGCTGCCCTCGGTCTGGGGATCGGTGCTCTCGCCGATTCTGATATCGTCTACTGCGATATAGCCGTAATAGTAGCTCTCATCATTATCTACTATTCTGATGTAGATCTCCTCGCCTGCATAGTCGGACAGGTCGAGGTAATACTCGTAGAAGTTGTCGGTGTTATATACACCGGTAGCATATCTTTCGGGAATGATGTATTCCTCGGTATGCTCGTGGAAATATTCGTTGGTCTGCATTGCGATAAGCTGATCGTTCTCTGCAAGATAGAAGCCAACGTAGCAGATTCTCTCCCTTGCCTTCTCGGGAGCTGCCGTACCCTTACCTACGCGAAGAGCACCGCCCGCCAGCTTGATGCTGACCATACCGTCCTCGGGAAGAGTAAAGCTTTCCGAACGGATAGCACCCGTTCTCGCACCGGAAAATCTGCCGTGGAAGCCCTTACCGGTAAGATACCAGTTACCCGTCTGATTGATGGACAGGATATTGTTATTCGCATCGTTTGCGAACATAAAGGTCTTCTGCGAGGAGATGCAATCGTCGTTGAACGCATCTCCGTACTCAACCGTCCATCCCGACAGGTCGGCAGACTCAAAGCCGCCGTTTATCAGGGGAATAACGGTGCCGACGTCAGGCTTGGGATCGGGCTTAGGATCGGGCTTTGGGGTATCACCCTGATCAGGCCTAAGCCATTTACAGCTTGACAAGCCAACACATAAAAATATTACGCACAAAATGCTTATTATTGAAACTGTTATTTTACGCATATGGCCTCCCTTTAGTCACCGAGATTACCCATATTGCCGTAGTAAGGAGGAGTTACCGTGTCGCTGTAGGCACTTCCCATACGGTAGATATGAAGCTCGGTAAACTTAATATTTGCATTGTTGTCAAATACCTTAAGATAGTCAGAATCGCCGTATCTGGGATAGATTCTCGTGGTGAAGCTGATAACTCCGTCAACGTAGACCTCCAGCATAGAGCGGTCTATAAGGATCGTGATCTCGTACTCGTTCTTAACGCGGTCCCAGGTGTGGCTGGGCTGACGGTTAACGTAATCGAGAAGCGAGGACTGGTTTCTGTCAACCAGAACACCGCCGTTGAAGAATCTGATCTCGGTTCTTTCGGTTCTTCCGTCAACAACGGTAGGATTGTATCTTACGAACATACCCGCAGAATACTCGGGTGCGGTAGGATCAAGTGTAATCTTTGCGTGGATCTCAAGCATATCGCCACGGATATCCGAGATCTCGGCGTTAACCTCATCGGCAGTAAGGCCATCGCCACTATAGTCGAAGAGGGTCTCCTCTCTCAGGCTCTCAATTTCCTTGATGGGCTCGCGGATAACCTCGGTGCCATCGTCGGAGAGCCAGAGCTCAAGAGGAATTGCGAAGTTGTGTGCCCAGCCTGCGGTATAGTTCTGTGCCGTACCCGCATCCTTGCCCTGAGCAATAGCGTAAATAACCGTTCTGCCGTCCTCATAGTCGGTCTTGCCTGCCGCAATATCCTCCTCGGTAAGGAAGCAATATCCGTTCTGACCGGTGTATACGCCGCGGCCGAGGTCAAAGAGCTTCGGCTGGTCGTCGTCTGCAATAAATCTGCAGGTGGTCTTATCAAAGGTACCGATCCAATAGTAGCACTCAACGGTATAGCCGTCTACGGTGTACTGAGGACAGTCAAAGAGGATGTACTTGGTCTGAGAGCCGTCCTTGGTGCTGATGGGAAGCATTACAACGCACTCCCAATGTGCACCCTGCTCGGGATATCTGTTATAGTCGCACTGGTAGAGATATCCGCGGTGCTCCCATTCTCTCATATTCTCGAAGGTGTAGATAACGGCCGAGCCGCCCGCACCGGGAATAGAGGTGGAAACCATCATATAATATACGCCGTCGTCATACCAGACGAAGGGATCGCGGAACTGCTCTCTCTCGCCCTGAGAGTTATCGTTGGGCTGAGTGATAACCAGCTTATCCTCTACTACCCACTCGGCAAGATAGGGATCGTTGGGATCTGCCGCGTGGGCAAAGGCAACGTTCTGACCGCCGTGGTTAGGATTACCGTACTGATTAGTACCCGCCGTAATGGCAAGCCAGGGTGTACCGTCGGGGCCGATGCAGGCACCGCCCGTCCAGATGCCCTCGGGACAGATGCCCGCGGTGGGAACGACTGCATCCTTAACGTATTCCCAATGGATCATATCCTTACTTACGATATGTCCCCAGCGGATCTGCGACCAGTAGGGGCCTGCAGGGTTGTGCTGATAGAATACGTGATACATTCCCTTGTAATAGAAGGGAGAGTGAGGCTCATTCATCCATACTGCAGGAGGAATGGCGTGATACTGAGGACGGTAACGGTCGCCCTCGTAAACCGAGGAATCAAGGGCGATGTCCTTAAAGTCAAGCTCGGGATGCTGGCCCTCGGAATCTGTGTCCTGGTAAATCTCTGCAACCTCTTTAGGTGTAAGAGAGGAGGAGTAGATCCGCACCTCGTCAAGAAGGCCGGAGATCATCTGTCTCTTGATACCGAACTCGATCTGGGGGCTGACGTAGGAGCCGATGCGAAGAGGCTCCTCGGTATAGATGATGCTGGTGGAAACCAGCTCGGGAATAAGTGCCTCGTAAGCCTTCTCGCCGTTATAGAAGAGGGCGATATAGCCTGTCGCACCGTCGAAGGTCACTGCAACGTGAGACCACTCGTAAAGAGGAAGTGCGTTGATGGGATCGTAGAAGCCAACAACGAAGTCCTCGCCGGTCTCCTCGCTGTGCAGAGCCATCTGGATGCCCCAGAGGCCGAGTCTGCCATAGCCGAGGAGGAAGCCCTCGCACATCTCGATATCACCCTTGTTGATGATAGAGGTCATACGGGTGTGTCCCGCAGCGTCGGAGGCACCGTCGTAATGAACGATGTTCTCAAACACTCTGGGGGCTACCCAGGCGGACATAGTGAATGCCGAGTCGGGAGTAACGAAGTCCTTGTTAATGATATCGTTGGAGAAGCCGTCCATATAGAGAGCGTTGCCCTTTACACCGGGTCTTCTCAGAGGATCGTTAGGCTCCTTGAAGAGGGTGTCTGCGTTCTGCTCGTTGAATACGTAGTTTATCTTATAATCAACGCCGCTTACCGACTCCTTGGCAAGATTACCGTCGGACTCATCAAGCGAATAATTCAGAACGAGAGTGCTCTTCTCCTCCGTACCGGTATCCGTATTGGAACCGTTATTATTGTTATTATTGTTGTTATCGTTATTCCCCTGATTCTGATCGGGCTTCTTGAAGATGTTGCATCCTGTTACAAGGCCGAGCAGCATAACCAAAATCAGAGAAAGTGCTATAAATTTCTTTAATCTCATAAAAGTCCTCACATTTTAAGGCCGGACGTACCAAAGCCCTGAACAATGTATTTTTGTGCCGCAACGTAGGTTACGAAAATGGGAATACTCGTAATTACCAGCGAAGCCATAATCTCGCCGGTGGTAATACCCTCTATGCTCTTTATGGTGATAAGTGCCGTTTGTATGGGAAGAAGCGGCCAGCTGCCGTCATCGGCAGAGGGCAGTATCATCGAGGGCCAGAGGTAATCGTTCCATACTCCGATGAAGCAGAATACCGCTACCGTTGCGAGTATGGGCTTCGACAGGGGCATAATTACCTTGAAGAATACTCCAAGAGTGCTTGCACCGTCGATGCGTGCAGCCTCCTCGTATTCCTTCGGAATATTCTGGAAGAACTGCATAAAGAGAAATACGTTGAATATGCTTATTGCCGCGGGGAGTATTACACCCAGCACAGACATCTGCTGCTTTAATCCCAGCATTATCTTAACGATGGAGTAAAGGGGGATGATCGAGGTCTCCACGGGTACGACGATAAGGAATATTATCATAAAGGAAAGCAGTCTTTTGCCGGGGAAGGTAAGCTTCGCCATAACGTAGCCCGCAAGTCCGTTTACAAGTATGTTAAGCAGGATAACTATCGCCGCGTAGATAAAGCTGTTCAATGCGTATTTCCAGATGTCGTAATTCACAAGCACGCTCTTGTAGTTCTCAAAGGCGATGCCCGAATTTGCGAAGTCGGGAAGGAACATATTAAGCGTTCCGATGCTCTCGGCGTATGCCAGCTCGCTCTTTGTAGAGGTAGCAAGCATATAGAGAATGGGAAGAATGAAGGCAAGGGATAAAATAATTCCGACAACGTGGTAGACCACTTCCTTTACCGTCTTCTTGACGGGTGCCTTATTCGGTCTGAAATTGGGTAGATCCATTATTCTCTTATCCATATCACTTCTCCCTGAACGCTCGGCGTTGTATAAGCGTTATTCCGCCGATGAATATAGTCATAAGCAGAGCTACTGCCGACGACTCGCCAACCATACGCTCGGTATAACCAAGGTTATACATATAGTAAGACAGCGTTACGGTATGACTCATATATCCCGTCATCAGCATCGGCTGCGTCATAATTCTGCACGCACCGATGAAAACTGTGATGAGTATGTAGACGAAGGTGGAGCGAAGTCCCACCCAGGTCACGTTCCAGAACTGATGCCACCAGTTTGCTCCGTCAAGAGATGCCGCCTCATAAAGATCCTTTCTGATATTGGAAAGACCCGAGAGGAATATGAGCATCTGATAACCGCATCCCTGCCAGGCACTGAGCACGATGATGCAGGGCATTGCAGTCTCGGGATCACGAAGCCAGTCGTGGGGAGGTATGTTGAACAGAGCCAGCATTGAATTAAGAAGTCCGCCCTCGCCGGGTGCGAGTATCTGCTCCCAAAGGAATGCCGTAACCGAGAGCGAGATTACCACGGGTGCGAAGAAGCAAACCTTGAATATCTTACTTCCGAAGCAGGGGCGGTTTACAAACAGGGCAAGCAGCAAAGCAAGTCCGATCTGCAACGGAACGACGCCCACGACGAAGGTAAGTGTGTTCTTGATGGCGTTATAAAGCATTCCCTTCTCGGAGATCTCCTCGATAAGCTCGTTGAAATTCTCAAGGAATACAAAGCCTATGTCATTCGGCTTAAGTAAATAGTAATCTGTAAATGCGTAGCCTAACGAATATAATATAGGTAATAATATAAACAGAAAGGCCAGAGCCACCGACGGAAGAAGCATAAGGTAGGCTGTCACCGAGGATTTGACTCGGTAAACCTCCTTACGCCTCTTCGCTGTGGCTAAGTCGTAAATGGCAAAGCCACAGAAGGCAGCTGCAAATAATCCTAAAATAATTAATGATGTATTTGTCATTTTTTCATCCAGATGGTGAATTTTTAGTTAAAATGTAAAGTATTATTTACGATTTTTGATCTTATCCATAGCATCCTGAAGGGTGTTGGTAGCGTTATTAAGAAGCTCGCTTACGTTACCGTTACCAAGACCGAAGATAACCTGGTTGAAGGTGGTGGAGAAGGTGGGGTATGCAACGGTTACGGGACGCTCCTTACCGCTGAGCTCGAGCTGCTTCATAAGAGTGTACTCGGGCGAGCCAGCCTCGTAGTTCTTAACCACGTCGCGACGTGCGGGGATCATACCCGTTGCATTGGTAATAGCCTCAGAGCTCTCTGCAGAGGTCATCCACTTAAGAAGCTCGAGAGTAGCGGTCTTGTCGGTGTGATGGTTGTTGGTGATAGCGTAGGACCAGCTACCGGTAGCACTTGCAGCCTCTACACCCTTGGGATAAGGAAGAAGGCCCCAATCGTCACGGGATGCGAAGCTCTCTCTGTACTTGTTATCAAGATCGGGAATAGTCCAGCCGGAGGAGAGGTACATACCAACCTTACCGGTGAAGAAATCGGTTGCACCGATAGCGTAGGAGGTGTAGCCTGCGTCAATAAGATCCTTAATGAACTGGAAGCCCTGTGCGGTTGCAGCAGAGTTATAGTAGCCCTTTGCGGTATAGCCGTCGTCCGAAACGAAGCTGCCGCCGGTTGCGTAAATGAAGGGATAAAGAAGATAGGGTGCGGTCTCGTCCTTGGTAGCGTCAAGACGCATATCTACGGGAACAACACCATGAGCCTTAAGTCTTGCACAAACCTCCTTGAACTGAGCGAAGGTCCAGGGATTCTCTGCGGAAAAGCCGCTTACGTCAATGCCTGCCGCGCGGAAGATCTTCTTGTTGTAGAAGAAGCCTGCGCTGGATTCCTGAATGGGAAGGCCGTAAAGCTTACAAGTCGGATCGTAGCC
>JAZQDF010000196.1:0-2292 GCA_045546635.1 Eubacteriales bacterium | reverse complement strand
ATTGACGGCTCGGCCACCGTATCCGCGTGGACAAGGGTGATACGCTTAGGCTCGATCCTGCTCCTACGCATAGCGTCAATCAGATCGATAAGCCTGTCGGGACGGTATACTGCCGTGAAATAACCGCCGTATTTCAGCATTCTGCCTGCCGCCGCACAAAAGTCATATATATCCCCGCACACCTCGTGGCGTGCAATATTCTTCTTTTCGGTAAGATTTTTCTTGCCGCAATCGGTCTTCATATAGGGGGGATTCGTGTATATAATATCAAACTCACCCTCACCCCTGTAATCTCTTACGTCGGTATGCACCGAGGTCAGTCTGTCCCCGAGACCGTTAAGCTCGGCGTTGCGACGGGTAAGCTCGGCATATTCCTGCTGCACCTCAAGGGTGGTCGCACTTGCTATTTTCTCGCGGACGAGCAGCAGCATCGAGATAATACCGCTACCGCTACCAAGCTCGCAGCCACGCTTATGCTTGCCGCCTATATATCCTGCCAGCAGCAGGGCATCGGTGCCGAAGGTAAGCCCGTCGGTCTCCTGAATAAGAGTAAGTCTGTCGTTTACGTAATCTCGTCTTTCCATATTATAAATGGTAGTGGTTGCCCATCTACCGCCTCGCTCGTTTTACAGAAAAAAAGCGGAGAGAAATCCCCGCTTTTTTGTTTCCCACTTGGGGAATAAGTAACAATTATTCCTCTGCAGGAGCACCTACAGGACAAGCATCTGCACAGGAACCGCAGCTGATGCAAGCGTCAGCGTCGATAACGAACTTGCCGTCGCCCTCGGAAATGCAACCTACAGGACAAGCATCTGTGCACGCACCGCAGCTGATGCACTCATCGGAAATCTTGAATGCCATTTGCCAAACCTCCATTTTAGTTGTCACATATATTTTATCATATCTGTGGAAAAAATCAAGTCTATTTACGAAAAAAGTTATAAAAACTTATAATTTTTTTCAAATCAAGCTAAAAATCACTCCTCGTCGGGAATTTCCTCATCCTTTTGCTTCGCAGCACTCTTGCCGGGACGGGAGAGAACCTTGACGTCGGCTATCTTGTAAAGCTTCGGTGCATCCTTGTCGTTATCGTTAAGTCGTACCTTGATCTCGCCTGCCAGGGGCTTTGTTTCGATAACCACGCCGTCACCGTCGGCGGTTTTGACCACCGAGCCGTTCTGGGGCGTACGTCTGATAGCCTCCTCATAGGTCTCGTGCTCGTATCTGAGACAGCACATAAGACGACCGCAGGCACCAGATACCTTGGATGAGTTAAGCGAGAAGTTCTGCTCCTTCGCCATCTTGATGGAAACCTGCACGAAATCCGACAGGAAATTAGCACAGCAAAGCTTTCTGCCGCATACACCGATACCGCCGAGCATCTTCGCCTCGTCGCGTATACCGATCTGACGCAGCTCTATCCTGGTGCGGAAGGTGGACGCCAGGTCGCGTACCAGCTCTCTGAAGTCGACGCGGGACTCACAGGTGAAGTAGAATATAAGCTTCGAGTTGTCAAAGGTATACTCCGCACCCACCAGCTTCATTCCAAGGCCGTGTGCCTCCACCTTCTTCTGACAGATGGCGATCGCATCAGCCTCCGCCCTGCGATTTGCCTCGTAGTGCTCAATATCCTCGGCACTCGCCACTCTGGTCACAGGCTTCAGCGGGGAGATTATCTCGCTTGACAGAACCGTCTTGTTTGCGATCTTCACCGTACCAAGCTCTACGCCGCGTGCGGTCTCGACGATAACCCTGTCACCCACCGCAAGAGTAAGTCCGTCGGGGGAGAAGAAGTATATCTTTCCTGCCTCGCGGAAGTTGACACCAACGATCTCCACCTCTGTTACGGGGGTGTCGGCGGATGTCTCTTCAGTTTCATTAACGTTCTTTATTTCTTCGGACATTTTTCTTTCCTTCTGTATTTTTTTAATTGGTTGAAATAAGCTTTATTCTCGACGTAAGGCTTACGAGCAGGTTTGATAGGTTTGCATTACGTATACACAGCTCGTGTGCCTCGCTTACCGCATCGTAAAGACGAACGATACGCCGCCTGTCTATATCGCCGCACAGCTTCGCCGCGTCCTCACCCGTAGGGAAGAACACAGTCTTTGCATCGGGATAATACTTTATTATCAGCAGGTCGCGTAGGGCAGAGATAAGTCGCTCGAGGGTTGACTGAAGCTCGGCTCTCTTATTCGGGAAGCGTGAGATGACCGCGTGAAGCTCGGCGTAGGACGCCTTCTGAGCTATGGCGGAGATCAGCCTGATTATCTCGCTACGCTCCTCCTCGTT
>JAZQDF010000195.1:0-1609 GCA_045546635.1 Eubacteriales bacterium | reverse complement strand
TAAAGATTACTGCTCCCGACGGAACTGTTAGCCAGATTGAGATTCCCGGTACAGACGGCGGTAGCCCCACATATCTTGTTGAGCTTGACGTAACCGAGGGCGATTGGTCAATCCAGCGTGTGAGCGGAACCATCGACGTATTCTATCTTGAGCTTTCCTGCATCGTTGAGAAGGCAGACGAGAACGGCTTCGAGCTCGTTTCCGAGGGTATCGTGGATTACCTCTGCGGCCAGGCTCTCGACCTTTCCGAGATCAAGCTTAACAGCACCTTTGCAAACGGCAAGACCGAGTCTCTCAGCCTTGAGGATGTTTCCATTGACTCCTCTGCTGTTAATATGGCTGTGTCGGGCATCTATCCCGTAACCATCAGCTATAAGGAGTACGCTCCTATCAGCATCAACGTTAACGTATACCTTCCCGTTAGCATTGAGCTTGGCTTTGACGGCACCGTTCAGGGCAGCCAGACCTCTGCAGGTAACGGCACTTACGTTAACCAGAGCTTCAAGGAGGTTTACGCAGTAGGCGACTCCCTTGATCTCACAGGTCTTTACGTAGCAATTCAGGGTAAGCTTGGCGAAGACGTTAAGAAGTTCCCCAACGTATCTGCATACGAGGTAGGCGAGGTTGACCTCTCCACCGCAGGTACTAAGAGCCTTTCCGTCTCCTACGTATTCGGCGAGGAAAGGATAACCGCCAACGCTTCTATCCACGTTGTTGATACTGCTCCCTCTATCGTAGAGGATGCATATCAGGTTATGGTAGACCAGTCCTACACCGGCGTAATCGGTGCGGTAGAGAATGGCTACAATATGTTCACCACGGTTCAGCAGGCTCTTGACTTCCTTGCTTCCTCCGAGGCAGGCAAGCGTAAGATTATGATCATCGAAGAGGGCCTTTACACCGAAAAGATCGAGATTACTATCCCCAACCTTCATATCAAGGGCGTTGGTGCGGATAAGGTTATCATCGAGTGGGATTCGCTCTACGGCATCAAGGATGCGGGCGGATTCTCCCAGATCACCGACTCCACCCAGACCGTTGCGGTAAGAGATACAGCTACCGGTGTTACCATCGAGGGCGTTACCATCTCTAACTACTGGAACACCCAGGAGAGAATGGATGAGGCCGGCCTTGCAATCGAGAGAGGCCTTGCACTTCTCGTTCAGGCAGACAGATTCATTATGAGAGACTCCAGACTTCTTGGTATCCAGGATACTCTCGAGCTCTTCACCGGACGTCAGTACTTCGAGAACGTATTCATCTCCGGTTATACCGACTTTATCTTCGGTACTAACAATACCACCCTCTTCAAGGGCTGTACCATCCACGTAATTGACACCACCAAGGATGACAGCGGCACAGCAGGCTACCTTACCGCCTTCAAGGGCTCCAACAAGGGTGCTTCTGACGCTATCACCTACGGTGCTATCTTCTATCAGTGTAGCTTCACCGCTGATGAGGGCGTTACCGCAGGCAAGACCGCTATCGGCCGTACCTGGGGTGCTTATGCGGCAGTTGCTGTTATCGAGTCTGATATCGGCGGCCACATCTCTCTCGCCGGCTACGATTCCTCCAATAACAAGAATAAGAGATACATCTCTATGAACGG
>JAZQDF010000194.1:0-2886 GCA_045546635.1 Eubacteriales bacterium | reverse complement strand
GTCTTGACGTAGATCACGCCTGCAGGCAGAATCTCGCCCCCCTCACCGACGTCAAGACGGCGGATAAATCTCTCGTTTTCGCTCTCCACAAGTGCCTTGAGGTAGAGGAACATCTGCAGATTCGAGCCCTCTGCCATATCGCTTGGCGAGAACTCCTTATATCCCGTCTTATAATCGACTACTCTTACGTAGACGTCGGCTCCCTTTTTATAGGCGTCGACGCGGTCGATAACGCCGAAGATGGTTACGGGGCCGCTGGTAGCATCAATATGAATTGGCTCGGGCGAATCCGCGTCACCGCCGATAGAAAGCTCGAAGAATCTGGGCTCAAAGGCAGAGAGGGCAAACTCCTCGCACAGATCCTCCACTACAGGAAGGGCTGCACGGCAAAGGCGGTCTACCTTTATCCTGGTCATAGTTGAGCCGTTTACCACGTCCTCGCCAAGCTGGGTGATATATTTCTCGGCGGCGGCTCTGGTAAGGCTGACTCGCTCTGCCTCGGTAAGCTCGCCCGATTTCCTTCCCTCCACCGAGAGAGTAGCGAAGAAGTTTTCAAGGATAGCGTGAATAAAGGAGCCAATATTACGCGAATCAAACTCGGCACGCTCCTCCTTCGAAAGCTTTATAAGATACTTACAGAAATACATAAAGGGACAGTCCACGTACTTATCGATCTTAGACTGGGAGAGGACGAGGGACTTATCGTCGGCTACTATCCTGGTGCCGAGTCTTGCGGTGGTGTTGGAGATATCCCCGTCGCAAACGGCGATCTCGCGGCCGTAATCCGCATCAATAAGTGCCGAGCGAACCACCTCGTAATTCTCATCCACCTCACCCATCATCGACAGGGCACGGACGGGAGAATAGATTCTGTCAGCAAGAGGCAGACTATCAATTCTGACCGGCCTCACGTCACCGCCCGTAAGCTCGACGATACGGGATATGACCTCGGATGGCTCAATTGCCTTGAATCGGGTGCTGGCGGCAGAATAGGTAAGCGTCACGCTGTGGGTGGCGTATGAAAAAGCACGGCTGAAGATATAAAGCTCGCGTGCACCCCTGATCTCAAGCTCGGGATTTACGGCGAGACCGCACTCGCGAAGCTTACGCTTATCACGCTCGGTAAAATAGGAATTATCGCTGACGGTAGCGGGAAAAGCACCTGCATTCACGCCGATAAGGTAGATATGCTTCTTCTCATAAAGCCTGAGCATATCCGCACTTCCAACGGTGACCTGGTCAACGTAGGAGGGAATTCGTCCCACGTCGCAGGCTGAAAATACCACCTTAAGCTGTGAGAGAAAGGCCTCGGCATCGCAAGGGGTGTCCTCAAGGACGGTGACAAGGGTGTCAAGAGCCTTGCAAATAATACGCCAAAGGGTAGAATTATGCTCTGCAAGCTCACCCTCACCCATAGCCGCAAGGTCGCGAGCTCTCTTATCAAGCGAGGTCTCAAGATCGATCTCAAGAAGGAAATCAAGAAGGACGGCTGCCTGCTCTCTTACCGTATTTGCCCCGCGTGATCTGTCACCGAGGGCCAGGAGAGGACGGATTATACGCTGGCGTACACCGTGGATGCGAAGCAGCTTCTCGTCGGTGCCCTCACGCCTCTTAATAGAATAGCCGTCGGGGTTCATATTCCATACACCCTCGTCGGTAAAGCGACTGCCGTTTATCTGCCAGAGGTTAACGTAGCTCTCAAGCTCGTCACACTCGTTACGGTCAACGCCCGACAGTGCACACTTTGAATAGCTGATAACGTCCTCACGTTTAAATCCGCGGGTGCAGGCATAGGCGGAATAAATAAGCTTTATTGCCTCAAGCTCGTTAATATCGCGACGGCTGGAGGTAAAGGCAGGTATGCCCGCGTCAGCAAGGGCTCCGTCAAGAATGCCGCGGAAATTATCCACGCCCCTCGCCACGATGGCGATATCCGAATAGGACGCCCCCTCCATTACTCGGCGGCGAATATCCTCGGCAACGAACGAGCACTCCTCATAGGGCGTTTCTGCCTCGAAAATCCGCAAATCCTCGCTATTTTGTAAACTTATCTTGTCATTTGGCTTGTATCCCGACCACAAAAGTGAGCATATCTCGTCCAGCGACTCATTTCGCTTCGTTAAGAAGCCTTTCTCTCGCGTAAGCCTGATGTCGCTGTTTTCTTTTCTTGCGGCGGACTGCAGCCGCTCCTGACAGTCGGCGATCTCGGTGTATTCAAAGGCTGCCTCATACCGTCTTGGCAGAGCAAGTCCCACCGACACGCTGCTTCTCGCGGCGAGAAGTCCGATAAGCCTGTACTGTGGCTCGGTAAAGGAGGTAAAGCCCTCAATAAATATAACGGTATCCGAGAGAAAAGCGGGATTCTCCCGAAGCTTTTTAATCATCATCTCGGCATCGTCGCCCGTATCGGCGTAACGCTCGCCAAGAAGCCTCTTATAAAGGGAGTATATAGCGGCAAGATCCGAAAGCTTTGCGGCGAGGCGGGAGTCGGCTGCCAGCCCCTCGTGAGCCGCCGCCTCGGTAAGATCGGAGGGACGTATGCCCATATTTTGCATCTGTGCCACGGCAGCAAGGGCGTTATCAACAAGTCCCGCACCGATATCCCGTCTGCCCTCGGTCATAGAAAGGGTGGGTGACAGCTCGGTAAGGGTACGCCACATAATCAGATGCTTCTTCGCACCGTCACAATACTCGCCCGACAGGCCGCCGAGGGTACGGAAGGTGGTGTTGGCAAGCCTGGTGAAATTCGTCACCTCAAAATGAAGCACCGAGCTTGGCGGCAGGACGCGTGCCATAAGTGCCTCGGCCATAACCGTCTGCTGCTCGGGAACGATAAGGATGGCTCGTCCCCCCTTCTCTACTATCTCCGAGATACGGGCAGAGAAA